>CALZMV010000123.1 GCA_945788655.1 uncultured Clostridia bacterium
TATCCATGCATGTTACTATGGCAAGATTTCTGTCGGGATATTTGCTTGTTGCAAACTCAGCAGCCTTTCCTTCTTCTACAAATTGTCTGTTATGTTCTAAAATTTCATGAATCATTTTTAGTTTCCCCCTATCTTCATTTTAAATCTCGGGTTTAACGGTTTATTTTATTAGCATAGCATCACCGTAGCTGAAAAATCTGTACTTTTCTTCTACAGCGACATTATATGCTTTTAAGATTTCCTCTCTATCATATAAAGCTGAAATTAGCATCAATAGCGTCGATTTAGGCAGATGAAAATTTGTAATCAGACTGTCCACCAGCTTAAACTTGTATCCCGGATAAATAAATATCCCTGTGCTTGAGCTGCCTGCCTTAAGATAATATCTTCCCTTTTCCTCATCAAAAACTGCAGCACTTTCAAGAGTTCTTGAAGAAGTGGTTCCAACAGAAATAATCCTTCCTCCCGCCTCAATGGTTTCATTTACGGTCTTTGCTGCTTCTTCACTTACCTCATATTCTTCAAAGTGCATGTGATGGTCTTCAATATTTTCAACCTTTACAGGTCTAAAAGTTCCAATACCTACGTGAAGTGTAACCTTTGCGGTCTTTACTCCTTTTTCCCTTACCTTTTCAAGAAGTTCTTCAGTGAAGTGCAGTCCCGCAGTGGGAGCCGCTACCGAGCCCTCGTGATCTGCATAAACTGTCTGGTACATGTCGTTGTCATCTTTGTCACTTGATCTCTCAATATATGGCGGAAGTGGCATATGTCCTATTTCCTCTAGTCTTTCAAGGAAAATCCCATCATAAAAGAATTCCACATGTCTTGTTCCATCTTCGCCATAATCTCTTATTACTGCTCTGAAGCTTCCATCTTCTGTAAAAGAAACAGAATCTCCTACTTTCAGACGTTTTCCCGGTCTGACCATAGACTCCCAGATATCCCCTTCAAGTCTTTTGATGAGCAGAAACTCAACCTTAGCTCCTGTTCCTTCCTTAACACCGAAAATTCTCGCAGGAATAACCTTTGAATCATTCATTACGAGGCAGTCTCCGGGCTGCAGATAGTCTAAAACATCATAAAAATGCTTATGTTCAATTGTCTTGTTCTGTCTGTCAAGAACCATCAGTCTGCACTGATCTCTTTCTTCCATTGGTCTTTGTGCAATCAGTTCTTTAGGTAATTCGTAATCAAAATCGTTAATATGCATAAACTGTTTATATCTCCAAAAATGTTTTTATTCTTGCTGCTCAGGTTCAGGCAGTCCTAGATGCTTATAAGCAAGAGGTGTAACCATTCTGCCCTTTTGAGTTCTGCTTAAGAAGCCTATCTGAAGAAGATATGGCTCATAAGCATCTTCAATGGTGACTCTTTCTTCCCCGATTGAAGCAGCTATTGTATCAATTCCAACGGGTCCACCGTTAAAACGATCAATAAGTGCGTTCAGAATTTCTCTATCCAGTCGCTCAAGACCCATCTGGTCGATTCCAAGGGCATTTAATGCCTCTTCTGTTATTTCCCGGGTAATAAAACCTTCACCCTTAACCTGCGAAAAGTCTCTTACTCTTTTTAGAATTCTGTTTGCAATTCTTGGTGTGCCGCGTGAGCGCTTAGCCATTTCCAATACAGCATCTTCATCTGCTCCAATTTCAAGAATCTGTGCAGATCTCTTGATAATTTCTGTAAGTTCCTCGAGAGTATACATTTCAAATTTGCTTAAAACTCCAAATCTGTCTCTGAGAGGTGCTGAAAGGCTTCCCGCTCTTGTAGTGGCTCCAATGAGAGTGAACTTTGATAAGTCAAGTCTTATTGATCTGGCAGATGGACCTTTGCCGATGATAATATCAATTGCGTAGTCTTCCATTGCAGAATAAAGAACTTCCTCAACGGAGCGATTCAATCTATGTATTTCATCTATAAAGAGTACATCGTTTTCATTGAGGTTTGTAAGTATTGCTGCCAAATCCCCTGCTCTTCCAATTGCGGGTCCCGATGTTATTTTAATATCTACTCCAAGTTCGTTTGCAATTATTCCTGCAAGAGTTGTCTTGCCTAATCCCGGAGGACCATAGAAAAGCACATGATCAAGAGGTTCTCCTCTCAGCTTTGCAGCTTCAATAAAAACCTTTAAATTTTCCTTTGCATTTTGCTGACCTATATAATCATCCAATCTCTGTGGTCTCAGGTTTGTTTCCTGTCTCAGCTCGCCGGGACTGATATTTGCAGATGTTATTCTTTCGTTTTCCATTAGTTTTATCCTTCTTCCGTAGAGTAAAAGTCAAATAAATTAAATTAATCAGAAGAGATTTTTTAATCCTTTTTTGATATATTCTTCGCTGGTTAAGCCTTCGTCATTTATTGAAGAAATAGCACTGAAGGCCTCTGCCTTTGTGTATCCAAGCGCAATAAGCGCATTAATAGCCTCGCTTCTGCTGTCAGAAGAGGAGGCGATTCCGCTCGGAATATCTTGAGAAGGAACTTGTAAATCTGCCTTCCCTACCTTATCCTTTAGTTCCAGAATAATTCTCTCTGCAGTCTTCTTGCCTATTCCGTTTGCTTTTGAAATTTCTTTTGCATCTTCAAAGGCAATGGCTCTCTTTAGTTCTTCGCTGGACAATGTTCCTACAATAGCCATGGCACCCTTTGCGCCGACTCCGCTTACAGTTATAAGAAGTTCGAAAATTTCAAGACTTTCTCTGTTATGAAATCCATAAAGCTTCATATCATCTTCCTTGACAATCATAGAGGTGTAAACCATTATGCTGTCACCTTCACTATATTTGTATATAGGTGAATTCATAGGAAGAAAAACCTCCATGCCTATACCGGAGCTGGTTTCAATGACTATTCCACCGTTTACATTCATGCTGTAAATGCCTTTAATATATCTTATCATTTTAATTTACCTGCCTTTAAGATGTCTCTTCTACCATGTGAATGTGCATGACATATTGCCGCAGCCAGTGCATCTGCTGTATCATCAGGTTTTGGAACACTTTTTAGATTAAGCATGGTTTTAACCATGTATTGAACCTGTTTTTTATCTGCTCGTCCATATCCTACAAGAGCCTGCTTTATCTGAAGCGGCGTATATTCTGCAATATTCAGATTGCCGTTGGCACACGCCAAAACAGCAACGCCCCTTGCTTCACCAACTAAAATGGCTGTTTTAGCATTGCTGTTAAAAAAAAGCTGCTCTATGGAAGCATCTTCAGGTTTGTATTTTTTAATTATATCAGTTAGCCCATTGTATAATGCCTGCAAACGAGCCGGCATATCCATAGATGTGTCGGTTAAAACTGCTCCATAGTCCACTACACTAAAGCGGTTACCGACTAAATCAATTATTCCCCATCCTAGAATCGCATAACCCGGGTCAATGCCCAAAATCCGCATTTTTCAACCTCTTTTCGCTTTTTTATCTGAGAAATTATATCATACAAACATTCGTTTGTCTACTTGCAAAGAAAAACTCTGTATGATAGAATTTCATTAGTAATATTTTTACAAAGGAGATTCTACATGCGTTATTCTAGACAAAATAAGATCCTTGAGATCATTAGTTCTAACGAAGTTGATACTCAAGAAAACTTGGCCGCCCTTCTCAAAGAAAGCGGATACAATGTTACACAAGCTACAGTTTCAAGAGATATTAAAGAGTTACAGCTTGTTAAGGTATTATCCTCCACAGGTAAGTACAAATATGCATCTAATCAATCAAAGGATGTACCTGCATCAGATAGATTCTCTAAAATTTTCCGCGAAACAATTACCTCAATTGATTCATCGGGCAATATTATAGTTGTAAAGACCCTTTCCGGCTGTGCAGCAGCTGCAGGTGAAGCCATCGACAATTGTGGTATTACTCATATTATCGGCAGCATTGCGGGAGACAACACCCTCTTCCTTCTTGCTGATTCCGAGGATAGTGTGGAGCTGATTAAAGACAGATTTAAAGAAATGCTATACACGAGGGTAAAAAATGATTAACCATATCAGCATTAAAAATTTTGCTATCATAGAAAATTCAGATATTGACTTTCATGAAGGTCTGAATATTATTACCGGTGAAACCGGTTCCGGCAAATCAATAGTAATCGAAGCAATCAGCCTGGCTCTCGGCAGCCGTGCTGATTCTTCTTATGTGCGTACAGGTACTGACAAGGCAATAATACAGCTTGTAGCAGAATTAAACGGAGAAGACATTGTAATCACCAGAGAAATTTCCTCTTCAGGCAAAAACCTCTGTCGATTAAATGGCGAAATCGTTACTTTAGCACAAATCAATCAGGTTGCATCCAAGCTGGCAGATATTCATGGTCAGTACGATAACCAGTCACTATTAAAT
>CALZMV010000124.1 GCA_945788655.1 uncultured Clostridia bacterium
TTGTTCCGATGTTAATATGCGGTTTTGTTCTTTCAAATTTAGCTTTTGCCATTTTTATCAATCCTCCTAATATTATAACGTTATTTTTTAGAAGCGCGAATTTAGGCGTCCCCAAACTCACTTTGGTTTATTTAAACCTATCTATATAATTTTACCATATTTACAGTACATTGCAAGAAAATTTTAACCACATTGTCACTATTTCATTTCCTCAAAATCTTCTGCACCTCGGCCGCAAAGAGGACATTTGAAGTCCGGGTCGAGCTGATCTGCCTCATGAACATATCCGCATATTTTACATACGAATTTTTTCTTGTTTCCTTCTTTTTCTGGTTCTTCTGTCACTGATGCACACTGTCCGCACAGTTCGTCAGCTAGAGCCTCAAGCTGAGCTATATTTTCATCACTTATAGCAGACATGATTTTAACGTTTGTTTCAGCATATGTAAGATTCTTGCTATTTTCCAGCATGCCTTTGATTACTCTTGCTGCTGTAGGTGCCCAGCTTCCATTTTCGATAATACCTACAAATCTATTGCTGTAATTTCTTTCTGTAAGGTCCTCGATGAAATGGCGCATAAATGGGAAAATATCTCCATTGTATGTTGTTGTTGCAAGAACCAACTTGCTGTAGCGGAAAGCATCTTCAACCGCTTCGGCCATATCACATCTTGCCAGATCATTAACTGCAACCTTTTCAACGCCTCTTTCGTGCAGCAGCTCTTCCAGCTTTAATGCTGCCTTTTTTGTATTGCCATATACAGAAGTATATGCTATCACAACGCCTTCTTCTTCAACGCCATAGCTTGACCATGTATTATAAAGGTTAATGTAGTATTCAAGATTTTCTGTCAGTGCAGGACCATGTAGCGGACAAATAGCTTTTATTTCAAATGATGCAAGTTTTTTCATCACGGCCTGTACCTGTGCACCATACTTTCCGACAATTCCAAAATAATAACGCCTTGCTTCACATGCCCAATCTTCTTCAACATCTAACGCTCCGAATTTTCCAAAAGCATCCGCTGAGAATAGTACTTTATCCTTGGAGTCATATGTCATTATTACTTCAGGCCAGTGCACCATAGGAGCAGTAACGAAGGAAAGCTCATGCTGTCCCAGTGTAAGTTTATCACCATCTCCTACAACAAGCTTTTTCTCTTCAAAATCCATTCCATAGAAGTTTTTAACCATATTAAATACTTTTGATGATGCCACAATCTTTGTATTTGGATATTTTTCAGCAAACTTGAACAAGCTTCCGGAATGGTCAGGTTCCATGTGCTGAACGATAAGATAATCCGGTTCTCTACCCGACAAAGCTTCCTCAATATTATCAAACCACTGTTCAGTAAAGTTTGCCTCTACCGAGTCCATAATTGCAATCTTTTCATCCAGGATAGCATATGAATTATATGCCATTCCGTTTGGAACAATATACTGACCTTCAAATAAGTCCAGTTGATGATCGTTTACTCCTATATATTTAATATCCTTTGTCATTGTAAAGTGTCCCTCCTCATGTTGTTTCCGTTCAATAAAATAAATTTTAAATATAGTCCTACCTTATTATATACCACATTGGGAAAATAAAAAACTCCCGAAAGATAATTTCTGGGAGTTTTGGAGCTGCTGAGCAGACTTGAACTGCCGAACCTCATCCTTACCAAGGATGCGCTCTACCGACTGAGCTACAGCAGCATGCATAATCGCAAAACGCGATTAGCAAATCTTATCCTACTATATGTGATTGTAATTGTCAATATCCAAGATAAGCATATATCTTCTTTTTTATGCGCTGCATGGTATTATCAACAGATTTGGGACTTTTCTTAAGATCCTTCGCTATTTCCTGATAGTTTTTGCCCTGCAGCATTTTATCCCATACATTTTTTTCCAAAGTGCTGAAGATCTCATCCTTGTCTTTTTTTAAATATTCTCCCACTTCCTTCATTAGCATGAGCGTTTCAGGATCATCATCCTGCTTTGAAGGAAGCCTTTCTTCCAGAGACTTCATTTTACCTTCAGGGTCATTATCAATGCTAAGAGATACAGATTCATTTAATATTTGATGTTTTTTTAGATTTGCATTTCTTATGGCAGAAATAATCTGTCTGTTAATGCAAATCTCGGCAAAGGTTCTAAAGGTAGCATTGCGGTCATCTCTATATTCGCGAATTGCTTTGAAAATGCCTATCATTCCTTCTTGAATTACATCCTCTTTGTCACCTCCTATAATAAAGTAGGTGCTTGATTTTTGCTTTACAAGAGTTTTGTACTTCTTTATCAGGAATTCCTCTGCGGTAATGCTGCCTTCCTGTGCCATTTTGGCCATTTCTTCATCTGTAAGTATTATATAATTATCTTCTTGCATCTCGTTGTCTTCTCACTTCGTACATAAGCACCGCCGCTGCATTTGAGGCATTCAGTGATGTGATTCTGCCAACCATAGGCATCGAAACGGTAAAATCACAATTTTCTTTTACCAGTTTGCTTATCCCTGCCCCTTCACTTCCAATAACCACAGCGAGCTTTCCACTGAGATCCGCTTCATAATAATTTTGACCACCCATATCACAGGCGGCAATCCAGAAACCTTTTTCCTTAAGTTCCTCTATGGTTCTGACAATATTTGTAACTCTCACACATGGAACATATTCTATTGCCCCCGCAGAAGATTTGGCAACAGTTTCTGTCAGCCCGCAAGCATTTCTCTTAGGGATTATTACACCATGAGCGCCTGCACATTCTGCAGTTCTCATTATAGCGCCAAGATTATGGGGGTCTTCAAGGTTGTCAAGGATAATAATCAGCGGTTCCTCACCACTGGTCTTCGCCTTTTCCATAATATCCTCAAGCTCCTTGTATTCAAAAGCCGAAGCGTATGCAATGATGCCTTGATGAGCTCCTCCTGCAGATATTCTGTCAAGGCTTGCTCTCTCTGCTTTTATGATAGGAACGCCTCTATCTTTTGCCATTCCAACAATCTTTACGATGGAACCTTCTCCGGAAGCAACCAAAAGTTTATCTATTTCTCTTCCACTCTTGAGTGCTTCCATAACAGGATTTCTCCCTATTATTACGTTTTCGTGTCTTACGTATTCCTCAGTCTTAGGTCTGGTGCTTTTTTTTGGTCTGGGATTAAGATTTGAACTGCGCTTGTTCTTGCCTGCACGAATTGACTGTTCCTTCAGGCGAGGATTATCTCTTTTAGCCATTTTTTACCCTCTTATATTCTGTAAATCTGTAAGTAATGCCTTTTTCGGTAACCGGTTCGCTTTCCCATACCTTCTCAAAATCACAGCTCTTAGCAAGATTCGGAATAAATTTATCTGCTTCAAATTCCTCATCTATTTCTGTTATATAGCAGGTATCACAGTACGGAAGCAGCTTTGCATATATCTCTGCTCCACCCAATACCATAAGATCTTCCTGCATATATTTTTCCATCAATTCTTCAATGCTGTTAACGATTATGCAGCCTTCCTTTGCGAAGGAAGCATCCCGTGTCATCACAATGTTTGTTCTGTTAGGCAGAGGCTTGCCTCCCGGAAGACTTTCTAGAGTCTTTCTTCCCATCACTACAGTCTTCCCGGTTGTTTTTTCTTTAAAATACTTTAAGTCACCCGGCAGATGGCAAAGCAAATCATTATTATTTCCTATTGCCCAATTTCTGTCTGCTGCTACAATAAGCTTCATGTTCTCCTCCGACATCTAAACTGCCACAGGTATATTTAAAACCTGAGGGTTTTTCTGGTAATCTTCGATTATCACATCATCTGGCGTGAAATCGTAAAAATCTTTAACGTCAGGATTTAATCTGAACTTTGGTGCAGGATATTGAGGCCTTGTAATGAGTTCTTCAATAATCGGAACATGTCTGTCATATATGTGCGCATCTGCTATGACATGAACAAGTTCGCCTGCCTTCAGTCCGCTTACCTGAGCAAACATATGAACCAGCACAGCATATTGAACCACATTCCAGTTATTTGCAGCTAAAATATCCTGTGACCGTTGGTTAAGTATCGCATTCAGCCTATCTCCGGTAACATTAAATGTCATGCTGTATGCACATGGTTCCAGTCCCATTTCCATCAGATCATCAAACTTATATATATTGGTAAGAATTCTTCTGGAGTATGGGGTATTCTTCAGCTGCCATAAAACATTATCTACCTGATCCATTTCCCCTTGCGCAAAATGATACTTTACCCCCATCTGGTAACCATATGCTTTGCCGATTGAACCATTTTCATCTGCCCACTCATCCCAGATATGTCCTTTTAGATCTTTAATATTAT
>CALZMV010000125.1 GCA_945788655.1 uncultured Clostridia bacterium
TCCGATAACCAGAATGATAAGCGGTGTTTCCTGACAAAGGATTTGTCTTTCTCCCTTGTCAACCAGCTCAATCATTATTCCTTTTAGAGCATCCTTTACCCTCTCAGGATTGGTTATAACGTCATTCTTTATCTTAGAACGAAGTTTCTCCATAATAGTCATGGTGGTGTCCATGCCTATATCTGAAGTGATAAGAACTTCTTCCAGTTCATCCATTAAGTCCTCGTCAACCTCAGCTCTTGCCATAATAACATCGGCAATTTTTTCTGATAGTTTACCGAAGAATGATTTTTTTTCCTGAAATAGTGACATTTTTGTTCCTTTCAAAAATTTACTAACTATTAATCTTATACTTCTCTATACTTCGAAGTCATCTCCAAGTCTAAGAGAAAGGACCTTAGAAATACCTCTCTCCGGCATTGTTACTCCGTATAAGACATCCGCATGTTCCATTGTTGCCTTCTGGTGAGTAATAATCGCAAACTGAATATCATCAAAGCTTCTTAGATATTTAGCAAATCTGTCGATATTTGCATCGTCGAGAGCTGCCTCAATCTCGTCCAGTATACAGAACGGAGTCGGAGTCGTCTTTAGAACGGCAAACATCAGTGCCATGGCAGTCATTGTCTTTTCACCACCGGACATAAGGTTAATATTCTGCAGCTTCTTTCCGGGTGGCTGGGCAATAATTTCGATTCCTGCTTCAAGAGGATTTTCCTCATTATCAAGACGAAGCTCAGCATGACCGCCTCCGAAAAGTTTCTTAAATACCTCTTCAAAGTTGATGACAATCTTGTCAAAATTATCTTTGAATTTGGTCTTAATTGTCTTTTCCATGTCTGTAACGATTTCCTGAAGCTGCTCCATAGCTTCCATGATGTCTGCTCTCTGCTCGGAAAGGAATTCATATCGTTCCTTAACCTCTGCATATTCCTTGATGGAACCCACATTGACATCGCCAAGCTCTTTTAACCTGCTCTTTATGTCTCTGCTTTCCTTCTGGGCAGTAGACATGGCAAAATCAGTTTTCTTATACTCTATTGCCTGAAGATAGGATACTTCAAATTCTTCCCAAAGCTTTTCCTTATAGGTGTCAAGCTGGGTTTCATTTTTGGCAATTCTTATCTCAAGCTGGTATTTCTGGTCTCTTATTGAGTTTAACTTTTCTCCCGATTCAATAAACTGTCTGTTGAAGGAATCAACCAGCTTCGAAACTTCCGCCTTTTCAGAAGTGACACGGGCTATGTACTCTTCAAGGTCCTCTTTTTCTCTTGTCTTTGATTCTACAAGTGCTTCTATATCATCGGAACCGAAAAGTATATGGTTTTTTTCATTTTTTATTGACTCAATCTGCATGTGTTTTGCTTCAATCTGAGATGCGAAATCATTTATGGAATCATGAATTCTATCCATCATTTCACATACAGCCGTCTTCTTGTTTTCGCATTTTGTCTTTTCTATGCGCATTGCAGTGATATCTTCACTGGCAGCATCCACGCTGTCTTTTAATGCTTCCTGCTCTTTTAACAGTTCTTCTATCTTAGCTTTATAATCTTCAGCTTCGGATTGACACTGATCCGCTTCTTTCACAAGCTTATCCGCAAGTTCTATTGCAGACTGATAATCTTTTGTAATAGTTTCAAGCTGCTGTGAAAACTTATTTTCGTTTTCATCCAGCTGCAATGAATCTCTCTTCAGATTCTTTACCTGAACATCCAGATTAATCTCTTCAAGCTGAAGTGATTTCTTTTCTTCTTCAGCTTTTGCAACATCCTGCTGCATAGTCTCAGCCTTACTTCTAAGCTCCTTCTTTTCATCTCCAAGAGAATCCAGCTGAATATTAATTTTGCTGATTTCATCTGCCAGCCTTGATATTTCGCTTTTTCTCTCTAATAGATTTGCTGTTGCGTTTTTGTATTTACCACCTGTAATGGCACCGCTTGCGTTAACAATTTCACCTTCGATGGTTACAAATCTCACTCCTTGGCCTGTTTTCTTTGAAAAATCGATGGCATCCTGCATGGTGTCAACAATACACACTCTTCCAAGAAGGTATCTGAATATTCCCTCGTATTTTTTGTTATATTTAATAAGTTCAGATGCGATTCCCCTGCAGCCTTTGTTTGAAGAAACTACAGGAGGAATATTGGCAGTTGAGCCTTTGACAGATTCTACCGGAAGGAAAGTAAGTCTTCCGGCCTTGTTGTCCTTAAGTGCTTTTACTGCCACCTTAGCGTCATTATCCTTAAGGCACACTACATTCTGAAGTGCTCCTCCAAGAGCCGTCTCTATGGCAACCTCATATCCTGATGGCACCTCCATCAAGTCAGCAGCCACGCCTTCAATTCCGCTAAGTTTACTTTTCATTATGAATCTTACAGCACCGTTATAGCCTTCATAGTTGCTTTCCATTTCTTCAATGGTCTTTTTTCTGGCAGAAAGCTGGCTCACCCTAATCTGAAGATGGCTGGATTCCTTATCAATTTCTCTGTTTCTGTCAAAGAGTTTTGAAAGTTTTTCCTTATCTTTGGCAAGCTTACTGTCAATTTCCCTGCATTTTATTCTGTTTTCTTCAAGATCTGCTTCAGCTTCAGTCAGCAGCTTTCTGTATTCATCCTTTGAATCGGCAATGTTTTTATTGTCCTCTTCAAGCTGTTTTTTTCTCTCATTAAGGGATTCTCTGTAGCTCTCTAAGCTGTTTGCCTCAGACCTTTTGCTGCTGCTTTCGGTGGACATGCGATACATGTTGTTTCTTAAATCTTCAATTTCATCTGAAATCTCAGTGTATCTTCCTGTAACGTCCGAATATAGGAGCAGCTTGTCCTGAAGATTTTTGTCAGCTATCTCAAGTTCCTTGACAATATCTGCTTCTTGTGCTGAAAAAGCTTGTGCATTTTCTTCTTCTCTGCATTTCTTCTCTTCCAGCACCTTAATCTCTTCTGAAACTCTATCAAGATCTCTTGCAAGTGTATTTAATTTTTCTGCATCAAGCTGGCTTTTATTTGTCAGAGTACTTATTTCTTCAACAACGGCTAAGAGCTTATCTCTTGCTTCGTTGCTTAACTGCTCAAGGTTATCATTTTTGTTTTTATTCTCAGCAAGAGAAGTGTCAAGCTCAGCTTTTTCTTTTGTCAGTCTATCAATATTTTGTGAATACTCTGTAACATCATTTTTTAATGTAACAGTTCCTTCTTCAAGTTTTTCAATATTTCTTAAAGTAATATTGATTTCTAACTCTTTTAACCGGTCCCTGAGCTTAAGGTATTCTGCAGCCTTGATACTGTCATCCTTCAATCCGTCAATTCTCGACTCGATTTCAGCGATAATATCATTAACACGCTCAAGGTTGCCATTGGCATTAGCTAATCTTCTTTCAGCCTCTGCTTTCTTGCTCTTGTACATTACTACGCCGGCTGCCTCTTCAAATATTTCTCTTCTGCTTTCAGGTTTGTTGCTTACCAAATCCGCAATTTTACCCTGACCGATAATGGAATATCCATCTACCCCAATTCCGGTGTCCATGATAAGTTCTCTGATATCACGAAGTCTGCACTGATTGTTGTTAATCAGATATTCGCTTTCACCTGAACGATACATGCGGCGCGTAATGGCAACTTCATTATAGTCGATTGGAAGAATTCCTGTTGTATTATCAATAACGAGAGTAACCTCAGCCATTCCTCTTGATTTTCGGCTGGCAGTTCCTGAGAAAATTACTTCTTCCATCTTGCCGCCTCTGAGCATTTTTGGACTTTGTTCGCCCAAGACCCAACGGATAGCATCGCTTATATTACTCTTACCACTGCCGTTTGGTCCTACTATGCAGGTAACACCCTCATGAAACTCAATAATGGCAGGTTCTGCAAATGATTTAAACCCGTGCATTTCCAGTCTCTTAAAATACATCTAAATATCTCCCCTAATCCGAACAAGCGCTGACTTTGCAGCCCTTTGTTCTGCTTCTTTTTTATTTTTACCCTTGCCCGTGCCAATTACTCTTCCATCATAAAAAAGCGAAACATAAAAAGTCTTGTCATGAGCCGGTCCTTCTTCGTTAACTGTCAAATATCTTATGGATTCGTTTTTTCCATTTTTTTGAATTAATTCCTGAAGTTCTGACTTATAATCGGAAAACAGTTTGCCTGTGACGGCATCCTTAATTGTATCATCAAAAGCATGCAATACAAATCTCTGAGCCTGTTCAAATCCACCGTCAATGAATATGGCCCCTATTACAGCCTCCATGGCATCTGCAAGAATTGAATCCTTATCTCTGCCTCCGCATGTTTCTTCTCCATG
>CALZMV010000126.1 GCA_945788655.1 uncultured Clostridia bacterium
CGAAAACGGTATGTTCATAGACAGCATAGGTGAAGACTTTGCAATCTGCAGTATGGAAATATCAGCATCGCACCTCAATGCGGCAGGAACCGTAATGGGAGGCGTATATTTTACGCTGGCTGATTTTGCATCTGCAGTATGCACAAACAACATTCATAAGATATCCGTTGCAATTGATTCTAACATCACATTCCTCAATGCGGCGAAGGAGGGAAAGCTTTTTGCCAGAGCAGAGGTGCTGAAGACAGGCAAAAGAACCACTTACTGCAAGGTTGATGTGACAGATGAAAACGGAAACCTGTGTGCTGTATTTACAGGAACAGCTGCAAAGCTTTAAATCTATATCAAAAATGGTTAAATTAATACAAGAAAGAAGGCGCATTATTAGAAATGAATTTAGTAAAAACTTATTTTACAGATTTAAAAAAGGAATTTGCAGGCTATAATGCTCAAAAATTAACTAAAGATATTATGGCCGGTATTACAGTTGCAGCAGTTGCATTACCATTGGCATTGGCGTTCGGTGTCAGCTCAGGGGCCACTGCAGCAGCAGGACTTGTTACTGCTATTATCGGTGGTATTGTAATAAGCATTTTCTCCGGTGCTTCATTCCAGATTTCAGGTCCTACAGGAGCTATGACCGCTATTCTGGTTACTCTTGCAAGTAAGTACGGAATGCAGGGTATACTTATGGCATGTTTCCTTGCAGGTGTGATTCTGGTGCTGGCAGGAATTCTAAAACTCGGAAGAGTAATCTATTACATACCTTCTTCAGTTATTACAGGATTTACCTCAGGTATTGCTGTAATCATTGCAATGGGACAGCTTGACAACTTTTTTGGTGTTAAATCAACAGGTGATACAGCTATTTTGAAGGTAGTTTCATATTTCACAAATGGATTTGCCCCTAACTGGCAGGCAGTAGCATTTGGTGCGGCAGTAATTGCCATTATGCTGGTATGGCCAAAGAAGCTGAATGAAAAGATTCCTTCATCCCTTGCTTCGATAATAATCGTTACGGCAGTTGCATTTTTCGTTCATCCTGATGTTGCTGTTGTAGGCGATATTCCAAAGTCAATTATCCTCGATGAAAGACTTTCCATCGGTTCAATAAATTTCAGCCAGTTCAGTAACTTGCTGATACCTGCATTCTCAATTGCCGCTTTGGGTATGATTGAATCTCTGCTTTGCGGTGCATCTGCAGGAAAAATGAAAAAAGAAGAACTGAATGCGGACAGAGAACTGGTTGCGCAAGGTATAGGTAATATGCTGATTCCTCTATTCGGCGGTGTACCTGCTACTGCAGCTATTGCAAGAACAAGCGTTGCAATTAAGGCCGGATGCGAAACAAGACTTACAGGCGTATTCCATGCTGCAATTCTTCTTTTATCCATGTTCGTTCTTGCTCCGGTAATGTCAATTATTCCGCTTTCTGCTTTAGCGGGAGTACTGATTGTTACAGCTTGGAGAATGAATGACTGGGAAAATATTCATTTCATATTCGATCACAAATTCAGACCCGGAATTATCAAGTTTGCAATTACAATGGTGGCTACTGTTGTATTAGACCTTACTCAGGCCATCATTATCGGTGTTGCAATTTCAGCATTCTTAATTTTAGTTAAACTTACCGACCTTGATGTTACAGTTGCTGATATTGATAAAGACAGACTTAACGAGGTTGGAATCGATATGCCGATTTCCGGCAAGGTAAGAATTGCATATCTTACAGGCGCTATTTTCTTTGCAGTAATAGATAAATTAAGTACAAAGCTGAGAGCTGAAGAATCAGTTACAGAAGCTATCATCCTTTCAATGAGAGGTGTCCCTGTAATCGACGTTTCAGGTATTCAGGCCCTTATCGAGCTTGTAAAGGAACTTAATGAAAACGGAACTGAAGTGTACTTGACAAGTGTTCAGCCAAAGGTTCTTAGCCTGATGGAACAGGGAGGATTTATCGACCTAATCGGAAGAGAGTATGTGTTCGACAGTGCAGAACAGGCAATTGTTGTTGCACAGAAGGAACATATGTAAATCGTTGCAGTATATTGTTACTGTATAAATATAAGAAAATCAAAAAGCACATCGACGGATGTGCTTTTTTTATACAATAAACTGTTATTGACATATGATAAAAACAAATGTATTATATGATAGTAAATGGCATATGATATTAATAAAGAAAGCGAGCTTTGAACTATGGCTAGACCAAAGAAGTGCCGTAAGGTATGCTCGATGCCACTAAACACATGCTTTGGACCTGAAGGATGCATGAACGATAAAGAAATTATCGTTATGACGGTGGATGAATACGAGACAATCAGACTTATCGACAAGGAAGGCTTTTCGCAGGAGGAGTGCGGAGAATATATGAATGTTGCAAGAACTACGGTGCAGCAGATATACAACAACGCACGCAAAAAACTTGCGGATGCATTGGTAAACGGTCAAAAACTTAAGATAGAAGGCGGAGAATACAGACTTTGCTCCGGCAATGAGAAGGTATGCAAATGCGGCGGATGCGAGAAGCATCGCTTGTGCCGCTAAAAAATACAGCATAAGAGATAAACGGGAGGTAAAAAATGAAAATAGCAGTAACCTATGAAAATGGACAGATTTTTCAACACTTTGGACATACACAGCAGTTCAAAATATATGATGTTGAAGGTGAGAGAGTTGTAAGCAGCATGGTTGTTGATACCAACGGCAGCGGTCATGGTGCATTAGGTGGATTCCTTGCAGATAAGGGAGTTGAAGTTCTCATCTGCGGCGGCATCGGTGGCGGTGCCCAGAATGCTCTTGCACAGGCCGGCATTAAACTTTATGGTGGTGTATCAGGAAGTGCTGATGCGGCAGTTGAAGCTCTTTTAGCAGGCAACTTAGGATATAATCCTGATGTGAAGTGTAATCACCACGATCATGAGCATGGACATGAACATTCCTGCGGCAGCCATGGAGCAGGTCATTCCTGCGGCGGCGGTAACTGCGGACATTAATAAAATTGCATAAAAAAATAATTTTTGGCAACGGTAGTAATATAGCTACCGTTGTTTTTTTGAAAGATTGACAAAAAATTTACAATATGGGGAAAAATGTCTTGTATACAGTATTAAAATCAGTTATAATCAAAGTCGATTCGTGGTTTTTGCTTTAGGGAGGCAAAGTGAGAAAGCGCGACGATTGATTAAGCTAGTTAAAAGTATTGGAGGAAAACATGAGTGATTTAAACAAGCAGACTTCAGCACCGCAGGGTGATTTGGGATTTGTTCAGTTAATCGCAATGATTATCGGTTCAACCATCGGTGCAGGTATTTTTACTACCATTGGAGATATGGCAGCAAACGGTGCTTTCTCCGGGGCAGTATTAATCGGATGGGGAATTGCAGGAATTGGGATGTTGGCTTTAAGCCTTTGCTTCTTTGGATTGAATAAGGTAAGACCTGACCTTACAAACGGCGTATACAGCTACGCAAAAGAAGGCTTTGGCGAATATGTTGGATTCAACTCAGCATGGGGATATTGGCTGAGTGCTCTTTTATGCAATGTGTCATACACAACATTGCTCTTCGGTTCAATCGGTTATTTTTTACCGATGTTTGGCGCAGGTAACAACCTGTTGTCAGTAGTATGCGCTTCCGTAATAATCTGGATATTAAACTTCCTGGTTCTTCGCGGCGTTAAGGAAGCTGCGGGCTTAAACATTATTACTACAATAGCAAAACTGGTGCCACTTGCAGTATTTTTAGTATCAATAGTATTTATCGGTGCCTTTGATTTTGATATTTTTAAGCACAATTTCTGGGGTGACGGTTCCATGTCACTTCTTGACCAGATAAAGGGAACAACAGGTGCAACAGTATGGTCATTCATCGGTGTTGAAGGCGCAGTAGTTCTTTCAGCTCGTGCTAAAAAGTCCAGCGATGTAGGTAAGGCATCTGTAATGGGCTTCCTGGGACTGCTTACAATCTATGTACTTGTTGCAGTTCTTTCCTTAGGTGTTATGCCGGCAGAAGAAATTGCAAAGCTTGACAACCCACAGCTTGCAGGAATTTTAGAAGCGGCAGTTGGCCCTTGGGGTGCGACATTAGTAAACCTTGGCGTTATCCTGTCACTTGCAGGCGCTTTGCTTGGATGGACCATTATCGCGGCAGATTGTCCGTATTCTGCAGCAAAGCAGGGTGTATTCATGAAAGCCTTTGCAAGAGATAACAAGCATGGTTCTCCTGAAGTTTCATTGTTTATCACTAACGGAATAATTCAGG
>CALZMV010000127.1 GCA_945788655.1 uncultured Clostridia bacterium
ACGATTGGCTTCAGCCCCGCCTGAGCAAGAACAAGAGCTGCAAAGATTCCTCCCGGACCAAATCCAATAATTACAGGTCTAGTGCATGATTTTTTCTCTGCAGCATCGCCTGCAAAAGGCACATGGTACTTAAGTTCAGGAGCTTCTTCAACACCTGCTTTTTTCATTCTCTGCTGCATTGTCCCTGAAATCTGCTTATCGAGTTCAAAGTCAACCGAATAGGTCCACATGATGTTTTTCTTATCTCTTGCATCAAGGGACTCTTTCACTATATTCCAATTTTTTATTTTAATGTCCTTCCCGCCGATTTTCTTCAGAATCCTGCCGGGAATAACGTCCTTCTTTTCTTTTAGACCAAGCTTAATCTGATGAATTCTATACACCCTTAGCCATATCCTTTCCTGCTTTTATACCAGTCAGCCATGCATTGTGAAGATTATAGCCTCCGCAAGGGCCATCATAATCGGTCACTTCTCCTGCAAAATACAGTCCTCTCACAAGCTTTGACTCCATGGTTTCATTGTCAATTTCCTCCAAATCAACGCCTCCACGTGTAATCTGTGCCTCTTTCCATCCTTTTCTGCCACATGGGGAAAGGGTAAAGCACCTGAGGCCATTCAGAAGATTTACAAGCTTTGCACCTTTAAGTTCTTGCGTACTTTGATTTCCATCTATTGAAACATCCTTTAGTATTCTCATAGCAAGAGGCTTTTTAATGATGGTTTCAAGGAGATCAAGCATTGTGTTTCCCGGTGCTTTTGCCTGTAGACCAATAAAATTCTTAAGCTGCACAGTATCAAAGTCGGGAACAAAATTTATCAGTATTTTACATCCGGGCAGGTCCTCTCTTGCAGCCGGCAGCTTAGAAGAAAGGTTCATTACACATATTCCTGATATAGAATCATCCCTGAATTGAACCTCTCCTTCTTCACGGAACACCATCTGTCCGCCCATCAGAAGGGAAACCTCTGCCTTTGCCCTTACTCCTTTCAGATCATCAAGACTTTCTTCAACTTCCACAGCAGTAAGCCCCGGCACAAGAGAAACGACGCTATGACCTAAGCTTTTGGCTATACTGAAACCGTCGCCGGACGATCCATATACGGCAAATGACTTGCCTCCTGTCGCAATCAGCAGTTTCTTTGAATAAAAAGTATCCTGTTTCTTTTCAATAAAAATGTGGAAGCCACCTTCACGGTCTGCTTCCACATTACTCACTTTAGTATCAGTAAAAATCTCTGCTCCAAGTCTCTTTGCATGTTTCAGCAAAGAACTTGTAACAGCTTTAGCTTCTTCAGAGTAAGGGTAGATTCGACCTGCTTCATCGGCTCTTATGGCAATCCCTGATTCAATAAAAAAGTTTAATACCTCATCAAGTTCCCGGCAGCTTCTGTTACTCAGGTTTCCCCTTCCATTACCCGATGCCGAAAGCTTCTTGCCGGCCTTCTCCATCTTTTCCAGAACTGCAACCTTAGCCTTTGAATTGCTTTTTTTTGCTTCAATGGCAGCCGCAAGCCCCGCCGGACCTGCACCAACTATGACAATGTCGAAATCTCTTCTCATACTCTATATCCTGTTATTCATCTCCATTATTATCTGAAGAGGAGTCTGCCGCATTAATACCGGTAGGTCTTGGTGCAAGAGCGTAATCCAATTCTTCTTCAGGTGTTTCTTCAATAACGGCAATATTAGCTTTAGCTTCCTTGGCAGCCTTAACCGCTTCCTTAACTGCTTCACGAGCAGCATCTGCCTCTTCGATAGCTGCAACGAGCATTTCTTCCTTAGTCATAAGCAGCTTGTTCTTTACAACGATAATTGTGCTTGCAACCATGACAAGATTCATGCCCTGCGTTATGAGGCACACACCTACAAGTGACGCAACTGAAACAGAAAGAAGGCTTTCGTTAAAGTACATGTACAATCCAACAAGCAGATTGAGTGCTCCGATAAGTACATGTCCATAGAAGAAATGATTTTTGCAGTCAATCTTCTCCCATGCTCTAACCAGATTACGAACGCCTATGGTAATAACCCACACCCCAAATACAAGCGGAACTGTCGCATCCGCAGATAATTTATTGAAAATAATCAAAAATCCGATAATGAACATTACAAGTCCATCAATTAATACCCATTTGTTGTCTTCTTCTACCCCTCTGTAACTCTTGTAAGAAAGGCATTCAATGACACCGGCAACCATGAATAATAATCCAATTACAAAGGCTACTGACAAGAAAGTGATGCCACCGTTAAAAATCATAAACAGTCCGGCAAGCCAAAAAAGCCCGCCCATAATCATATTTAATGTTCTCACTATATCTGTCCTCCTAATTACCATGACATTATACCTTGAATAAGCCTTTTAAGTCAAGAAAAGAGGGTTTTCTTTCACAAAAACAACATAAACATAGTACTAATATTGACTTTTTTTTGCATAATATAATAAAATATCCGTATAAAGAGCAAATACCGGCGTAATTACAAGAGGTAATAAATTTATGTGCAGAAACAGCAGAGACAGAGTTATTCTTCACTGCGACATGAACGGGTTTTTCGCCTCAGTTGAACTTCTCAACCATCCCGAATTAAGAGATGTTCCCATGGCAGTCAGCGGAGACCCCGACAGCCGTCATGGAATAATTCTGGCAAAAAATCAGCATGCAAAAGAATACGGCATTGTAACGGCAGAAACCATCTGGCAGGCAAAAAAGAAGTGTCCCGGCCTTGTTTTGGTGCGCCCTCACATGTCTCAGTATAAGGAATTCTGCACAAAGATTAATGCCATATACCAGCGCTTTACCGACATGGTTGAACCCTTCAGCATAGATGAGTCATGGCTTGATGTGACTGCCAGCCAAATGCTCTTTGGAAGCGGCAGAGAAATTGCCGATACCATACGAGAAACCGTGAAAAATGAACTGGGGCTCACATTAAGCGCAGGAGTATCCTTCAACAAAACCTTTGCTAAAATGGGCAGTGAATACAAGAAGCCCGACGCTACCACAGAAATCACAAGAGAAAACTATAGAGACCTTTTATGGCCTCTTCCTGCCGGCGAACTCTTCGGAGTTGGCAAGGCCACATCTCAGAAACTGGCAAAAGCAGGAATAAAAACCATCGGAGATATTGCCATGGCAGACAAAAAATATCTCACCGCCTTGCTGGGCAAGGTCGGAACAGTTATCTGGGAACATGCAAACGGCATAGACGACTCCCCAGTTTCACTATATACAGAAAGAGAACCGGTTAAATCAGTAGGAAACGGTATTACTTTTAAAAGAGACCTTGTCACCAGCGATGATATTGCTGTTGCAGTTAAGGCTCTTTCCGACACTGTTGCAGGTCGGCTGAGGAGCTATGGTTTAAAGGCATGCGGCATCAAGGTTGATATTAAAGACCCATATTTTAAGGTGATTTCAAGGCAAAAACAGCTTCTTTCTCCTACATGGCTTTCCCAGGAGATTTCAAGCACTGCCACAGAAATCATTAATTCATCGTGGCAGCAAGGAGCTCCCATAAGGATGCTGACCATAACAGGCATCAATCTGACCGATGAGCTTAGCGAGGAACAGCTCAATCTTTTTGCTGCCGATATTGAGGAGAGGGACAAATCAGAAAAAGTGGAATTTACCATGGATGAAGTACGCAAAAAATACGGAACCGACGCAATAGGATTTGCGTCGGCTATAAAAAACGATTTATTCTGAAAACTCCCCGACAATCGGCTCAATATACTTTCTGTCAACGAGGTTTACGCCGTTTCTGACTGCATTGAGAAGAAATCTGTCATCATCGGTAAGTCCGCTTTCACCCTTGCTCTCGAGCATTTTCTGCATCATTTTCATGATTCCTGCATCGATACCCTTGATTTCCTCAGGCTTATAATTTCCCGGGCAATAAAAGCATGTCATTCTTTCAACATTTGCCTTGTCAAAATTGATTTCTCTAAGCTGCATTCTGCTTTCTTTGTTCATAACATTAAGTCCTACGGCAAATACGACGATTTTCTTATTCTGAAGCCTTCTCATATTCTTCTTGATAAGATCAAAGCCCATTATTCCGCCCGCCTGCACATGACCGCCATATATAATGTTATCGTAACTGTCAAAATCTTTTTTTGAAAAGTCATCCCGCGCTATAACAGGGCATTGCAATTCCTCTCCTATCCATTCTGCATACTGCCTGGTGCTTCCAT
>CALZMV010000128.1 GCA_945788655.1 uncultured Clostridia bacterium
AATTGCTCTTGCATATTTAGTAAACATTGCGGCTCTCTTTGAGTCCTGAGCTGCCTTTCTTCCTGCGATTGTACCGTGTCTTCCCATGAGACACCTCCTATTCTGAAAATTTTACGACAAATATTATATCATCATATAACTTGTCATTCAAGGACAAATTATAGGTTTTTGTGAGCTGCCGCCATCATTAATTTAATCCTGTTAAGCTGATTTGTATCACTGGCACCTGGGTCGTAGTCAATTGCAACAATGTTTGCATTTGGATACCTTTCTCTTAAAGGTTTCATCATACCCTTTCCTGTTACGTGATTTGGCAGGCATGCAAAAGGCTGAAGGCAAGCAATGTTTGTTGCACCTGATTCTATTAATTCAATCATTTCACCGGTTAATAGCCATCCTTCGCCACACTGGTTACCAATTGATGCAATTGAGGAAGCTTCTAAAGCTGTCTTCTCAATATATGAAGGCTCATTAAATCTCTTTGAATCACGTAAAGCCTTCCTCATAGGTTTTCTAAACCATTCAACCAATGCAATTGCAAACTGATTCAACTTGAATTCCTTATATGTACCTGAAAGCTTTTCATAGTTAAACTTTTTGCTGTACATTCCGTATAGGAAGAAGTCTATCAAATCCAGAACAACAGCTTCTCCGCCTTCTTTTTCAATAATATCGACTATATTGTTATTTGCATCAGGATGATATTTTACAAGAATTTCCCCTACAACACCAACTTTTGGTTTCTTAATGTTATTAAGCGGAAGATTATCGTATTCATTAACTATTTCCCTTATCAGTCTTCTGAAGGTGGAAAGCTTACCATCTTTGCAGTTTTGGAAAATCTGTTCTTCATATTTTTTCATAATTCCTTCAGCACTGCCTTCCACAACTTCATATGGTCTTGTTGCATATAACAATCTCTGGAACAAATCGCCATATATTGCAGCGATTATAAGTCTCTTTCCGGTGGCAATATCCAGTTTAAATCCAGGATTTGCTTCAAGACCAACAATATTGAAAGATATTACAGGAATCTGTTCCATTCCCAAATCTTTCAAAGCTTTTCTTAAAAGCGCAATATAGTTGCTAGCTCTGCATCCTCCACCGGTCTGCGACATTATCAATGCAGTTCTGTTTAAGTCATATTTACCTGATTTTAATGCACTGATCATCATTCCAAGTGTAACAAGAGTTGGATAACATGCATCATTATTTATATACTTTAATCCTTCATCGATAGCTTTCTTATCTGCGGTCGGAAGCACAACTGCATTGTAACCGGCCGACCTCAATGCCACTTCTAAATATTGAAAATGTATTGGGGACATCTGCGGAACAATAATAGTGTAGTTTTCCTTTTTCATTTCCTCTGTGAAAAGTTTTCTTTCATATGGAGTCTGTTTGTAATCAGCCTTGATAAAATTCTTTGTTCTTTCATCAATTGCAGCTTTTAAGGATCTGATTCTGATTCTTGCTGCTCCGAGGTTAGTACCTTCATCAATCTTTAGAACAGTATATAATTTTTTATTGTTTTCAAGAATTTCTTCTACCTGATCAGTTGTAACTGCATCAACACCACATCCGAATGAGTTTAGTTGAACCAATTCAATGTCATCTCTTGAGCTTACAAAATTAGCCGCTTTATACAATCTGGAATGATATGTCCACTGGTCTAACACCCTGATAGGCCTTGGTAATTCTGCAAGATGACATATTGAATCCTCAGTTAAAACAGCCATATCATAAGATGTAATCATCTTATTTATACCATGGTTTATTTCCTTATCCAAATGATATGGCCTTCCGGAAAGTACAATAGCCTTTTTATTGTTCTTTTCTATGTATTTTAAGGCTTCTTCGCCTGCTTTTCTAACGTCTTCCTTAAATTTTTCCTGTTCAGTTCTTGCAGCTTTAACAGCATCCTTTATTTCAGCTTCTGAAATATTTTTGAATGCAAGGACTTCAGCCATGCGTTTTACCAATCTCTCATCATTATCATATGGAAGAAACGGATGCGAGAATCTTACTCCTGCTTCTTTAAATACTTCATCCATATTGTTGGCAATAACTTCAGGGTATGTAGCAACTATTGGACAGTTGTAATGATTTGGCGCTGATGTGTCTTCAACATGTTCATGATTTATACATGGATAAAAAATCCACTTTTGTCCCATAGATACGAGTTCAGCAATATGACCGTGAACGATTTTAGCGGGATAGCAGGCAGTATCTGATGAAATAGTTTCTATTCCTTTTTCGTAAAGTTTCTTTGATGAGTTTGGAGATAGAATAACTCTGAATCCAAGCTTAGTAAAGAAAGTGAACCAGAAAGGATAGTTCTCATACATGTTAAGAACACGAGGAATTGCCACGTGACCTCTCGAAGCCTGATTAATCGATAGAGGTTTGTATGAGAATAATCTGTTAAATTTATATTCAAACAGATCAGGCAGATCACTGGCTTCATCTGTTTTACCTGCACCTTTTTCACATCGATTACCGGTTATAAATTTCTTATTGTCCTGGAATTTCGTAATTGTAAGCATGCACTTGTTTTCGCATCCATTACATCTTGCATTACTAGTTCCTGCAGAAAAGTCTTCAAGCTCGTCCTTTTTAGTAATCAAAGAAAACTCACCCTCCTGCCAGTTTGCAAGGGAAGTAAGAGCACAACCAAATGCCCCCATGAGGCCTGAAATTTCAGGTCTTACAACATCTTTTCCAAGAACCTTTTCAATAGCTCTTAGAACTGATTCATTGTAGAAGGTTCCACCCTGAACAACAACCTTTGAACCCGTTTCATCAGGATTTCTAAGTTTAATAACCTTGTACAAAGCATTTTTTATAACAGAATAAGAAAGTCCTGCAGCGATATCACCTATTTCTGCACCTTCCTTCTGAGCCTGTTTTACCATGGAGTTCATAAAAACTGTACATCTGGTACCAAGGTCTACAGGGTTCTTAGACATAAGCCCTACTTCCGCAAAATCCTCTACACTCATATCTACTGATTTTGCATAGGTCTCAATAAATGATCCGCATCCGGATGAACAAGCTTCATTAAGCATAATGCTGTAAATTGCATTATCTTTTATCTTCATGCATTTCATATCTTGTCCACCTATGTCTAAAATGAAGTCAACACCAGGAAGAAATTCTTCAGCTGCCTTATAGTGAGCCATTGTCTCAATAATTCCGTAGTCAGCCTTAAAACCTGCTTGTATTAAACCTTCACCATAACCTGTAACTGTGGATTTTGCAATATAGGCTTTTTCAGGAAGTAAGCTATATACCTCAGACAACATGGATTTGGTGGTTTCAAGAGGATTACCTTCGTTTCCCCTATAGAAACTGTATAAAAGTTTTTTGTCCTGATTAATTAGTACAGCCTTTGTTGTAGTCGAGCCAGCATCGATACCAAGAAAAACAGGACCTTCTGCTTTTGATAAGTCTGCTTTAGCAACTACTGCTTTGGCATGTCTTTCTTTGAATTGCTTATATTCTTCTTCGTCCTTAAAAAGAGGATCTACTCTTTTAGCACTTTCAGTCTTTAATGTATCAACAGCAGATATCTTTTCAATAAGATCGCCTAATGAGACATTTTCACACTTTTCTGCCATAAAAGCAGCACCCATTGCAACAAAATACTTGGAATTTTCAGGGAAAATAACTTCATCTTCCTTTAATTCCAATGTTTTAATAAATCTGTTACGCAGCTCAGAAAGATAAGTAAGCGGTCCTCCTAAAAAGGCTACCTTTCCTTTAATCTTCCTGCCACATGCAAGACCTCCTATAGTCTGATTTACTACAGCCTGAAAAATAGAAGCTGCAAGGTTTTCTATCGGTGCTCCTTCGTTGATTAATGGCTGAATATCAGTCTTGGCAAATACACCACATCTTGCTGCAATTGGATAAATAACATCAGCATCTTTAGCCGCCTCGTTTAAGCCATCACCATCTGTATTTAGCAGAATTGCCATCTGGTCTATGAATGCGCCTGTACCACCTGCACAAGTACCATTCATTCTCTGCTCAATTGATTTTCCAAAATACGTGATCTTCGCATCTTCACCACCAAGTTCAATAGCAATATCAGTCTCTGGAATTAATCTTTCAACAGCTTCAGAGCATGTTATTACTT
>CALZMV010000129.1 GCA_945788655.1 uncultured Clostridia bacterium
TAGATATTCCTATACAGCATTCCAGTGATAATGTGCTTAGAGCAATGAACAGACGTTCTACGGAAGAATCCATCAGAACGACTATAAACAAGCTGAAAAATGCTATCCCGGATATCCACATCAGAACCACACTTATTACAGGTTTTCCTGGTGAAAGTGAAGAGGATTTTGACAATTTACTTGATTTTGTTGAGGAAATGCGATTTGCCAGATTAGGTGTTTTTGCATACTCGCAAGAAGAGAATACCCCTGCAGGAGAAATGGATAATCAGATTCCGGAAGAAATAAAGCTATTGAGGCAGGATGCTATTATGAGAAGACAGCTGGATATTTCTCTTGAAACCAACAAAGAAAAGGTTGGCATGACATTGAGAGTACTGGTTGAAGAAAGAGATTTGGATGGAAGCTACATAGGCAGAACTGCTTTCGATGCTCCTGAAATCGATAATTCCGTTATTTTCGCTTCTGAAAGAGACCTTAAGGCAGGCGACTTTGTCAATGTCCTCATTCAGGATGCATTTGATTATGATCTAACAGGTATGGAGGTTTAGAAATGAATTTACCTAATAAACTTACAATTGGAAGAGTTATTGCTGTACCGGTATTTATTGCGGCATATTATATGCAGTGGTATATTGCGGCATTTGTTATTTTTGTGGCTGCATCATTTACTGACTATTTAGATGGCCATTTGGCTAGAAAATATAATCTTGTAAGCAATTTCGGAAAGATTATGGATCCGCTTGCAGACAAGGTTTTGGTTTATTCAGCCCTTTGCCTTATGATTCCTGATTATGTACCTGGATGGATGATGATTGTTATCTTAGCGAGAGAATTTACCGTTTCAGGTATGAGAACTGTTGCGGCTTCTGAAGGAATTGTCATTGCAGCTGGTATGAGCGGAAAAATAAAGACTGTACTTCAGATGATAGCTGTATGCTTATTACTGTTAGTACCTGCTTTCCCAGCTTCAACGATATTATGGTACGGTGCACAGGGCTTTTTATGGGCATCATTGGTTATGACTGTATATTCTGGCATTGAATACGTTCTACAGAATAAACAGGTTTTTTCAATGAAATAGTTTATGTTTAAAGCTGCAGAAATGCAGCTTTTATTAAAAATAATCTTTTTATGGAGGCAAAAAATGAGAAAGAATTTTGGTGCACAGACAGCTTTGTTCCCAATGCCTGTCTTTATTATTGGCACATATGATGAAAACATGATACCTGATGCTATGAATGCAGCATGGGGAGGAATAAGCGAGGAAAATGAAATAAGCATCTGTGTGAGTGCAGGACATAAAACCACTAAAAACTTACTTAAAACAGGAGCTTTCACAGTAAGCATCGCAGATGAAAAAAACATGATTTCCGCAGATTATGTAGGTATTGTTTCTGGAAATGATGTGAATAATAAGATTGAAAATGCTAAATGGACAGTACTAAAATCTGAACATGTCAATGCTCCTTTATTTGAGGAACTGCCTTTAGCACTTGAATGCAGAGTCAAAAGCTATGATGAAAATGCTTGCAGGCTAGTTGGTGAAATTGTTAATTTAAGTGTTGATGAGAGCATTTTGGATGAAGATGGCGAAATAGATATGTCAAAATTCGTGCCTATTACTTATAACCCTTTCCACCATACATATATAAAACTTGGAGAAACTGTCGGAACAGCATTTTCTGATGGAAAGAAATTAGAAAAATAAAGCATTTATTAACGGAGATAAAAAATGAAAACCGCAATTTTAACTGTAGGAACAGAAATTCTTTTTGGACAGATTGTCAATACAAATGCTGCATGGCTTTCACAGGAACTGCAGAACATGGGATTTGATGTAATGTATCACTATAGCGTAGGTGATAATCCCAAGAGGCTCGAGGAACTTATTCATCATGCTTTTAAAGACTGCGATATGATACTGACTACCGGCGGGTTAGGGCCTACACAGGATGATCTAACAAAGGAAACAATTGCAAAAGCGATGGGAGATGTTATAATTCAGCATCCTAAGTGTCTTGATGACTTAATGAATAATTATAAACGGGCTGGTCGTGAAATGACTGAAAATAATCTTAAACAGGCCAATATGCCTTCTACTGCAGAACCGCTTCCTAATGATCAGGGGACAGCTCCGGGATTCTGGCTAGAAAAAGATGGCAAAATCATCATTTCCATGCCTGGACCTCCTCGAGAAATGACAAGAATGTTTAATCTTCAGGTTAAACCGCGTCTTGAAAAGCTGCAGGACAGTGTTATTTATTATAGACTTATTAGAACCTTTGGCATAGGTGAATCAAAGATGGAAACAGTGCTGCTTCCTCTAATTGACGGCCAGACTGATCCTACTATTGCGACATATGCAAAAGAAGGAGAGTGTAGCCTTCGTATCGCTTCAAAAAGAGCTACTAAAGAAGAGGCGGAAGCGGCTGTAGGTAAAATGCTTGCTGACGTAATGGATATAATCGGGGAAAATGTTTACAGCATAGATAATGAAGATCTGATAGATGTTGTAGGCAGAATCCTTTTAGAAAAGAATATAACAATATCATCTGCGGAATCATGCACAGGCGGACTTTTTGCCGGAAAGCTTACTGATATTCCAGGTATTTCAAAGGTTTTCGAAAGAGGTTTTGTAACATACAGTAACAAAGCTAAAATAGAGGAACTGGGTGTAAAGGAAGAAACACTAGATAAATATGGTGCAGTGAGCCCAGAGACAGCCGTTGAAATGGCAGAGGGATTAAAAAAGAACACCGGTTCTGATTTGTGCATTTCTGTTACCGGCATTGCAGGACCTGACGGAGGAACAGAGGAAAAACCTGTAGGACTTGCATATATAGGCATCGTATTCGATGGTAAAACCCATGTTTATAAATCACTTTACAGAAATGTTAACAGAAAGTGGAACAGAAACTATACACTATTAAACATGCTGTATCATGTATATAGCCTTATTAAATAGTTTTGACAATATTAGAACTTATTTGTGCCGAAAGAAATGTTGTTAAGATATTTCAAATACTGTAGAATTAATATATAAAAAAACTTGACCAAAGCGGTCATATATTGTATTATACAGATAAGAACAAATGTTCTGATAAAGGAGAATGAAAAATGGCAATTGATAATAAAGAAAAAGATAAAGCATTAGAGGCAGCCTTATCACAGATTCAAAAGCAGTTTGGTAAAGGTGCGATTATGAAATTGGGAGATAAGGGCTCTCAAATGCAGGTTGAGACCATTTCCACCGGTTCAATAAGTCTGGATGTTGCTACAGGTGTTGGTGGTGTACCAAAAGGCAGAATTATTGAAATTTATGGTCCTGAATCATCAGGTAAGACAACTCTTACATTACATATTGTTGCTGAAGCGCAGAAGACCGGTGGCAGAGCTGCTTTTATTGATGCTGAACACGCTCTTGATCCTATTTATGCTAAGAATTTAGGCGTAGATGTTGAGAATCTGCTTGTTGCACAGCCTGATACAGGAGAACAGGCACTGGAAATATGTGATATGCTTGTAAGAAGTGGTGCCCTTGATGTTATTGTAATCGACTCGGTGGCAGCGCTTGTTCCAAAGGCTGAAATTCAAGGAGAAATGGGCGATTCACACGTTGGTCTTCAGGCAAGACTTATGTCACAGGCCTTGAGAAAGATTACAGGCAGCATTAATAAATCAAACACATGTGTAATTTTCATTAACCAGCTTAGAGAAAAGGTTGGTGTAATGTATGGAAGCCCAGAAGTTACAACAGGTGGTCGTGCACTTAAGTTCTATTCTTCAATGAGACTTGATGTTAGAAGAGTTGAAACCATCAAGAACGGCGATCAGATGATTGGCAACAGAACAAGAGTAAAAATTGTCAAGAATAAAGTAGCTCCTCCATTTAAGCAGGCTGAATTTGACATAATGTATGGAGAAGGTATTTCAAAAGTTGGAGACATTCTTGACTCAGCTGTAGAAGCTAAGCTTTTGGATAAAGCGGGATCATGGTACAGTTATAAAGGTGAAAGAATCGGACAAGGAAGAGAAAACATCAAGAATTATCTGAAAGAACATCC
>CALZMV010000130.1 GCA_945788655.1 uncultured Clostridia bacterium
AACTTTGGAATGCATCAAGATTCGTAATAATGAATCTTCAGGACGAAGACGGCAACTTCAAGGAATTGGCAAAATGTTGTGCTGATTGCTGCGGATGTGCCTGCGGAGATACTACAAACTTTACAAACATCGCCTTAAAAGATGAAGATAAGTGGATAATCAGCAAGGTTAACGAAGCTGTAGAATACGTTACAAATGCTTTAGAAAAGTATGACCTTGCATTAGCAGGACAGAGGGTTTACGACCTTATCTGGAATGAATACTGTGACTGGTATATTGAACTGGTTAAGCCTAGATTATGGGGCGATGACGAAGAAGACAAGAAGGTTGTAAGATTTACTTTAGTAATGTGCTTAAAGAATATGCTGAAGATGCTTCACCCATTCATGCCTTTCATCACTGAAGAAATCTGGAGCTTCCTGCCACATGGCGAAGAACAGGCTGACAATCCTAACAACTATCTGATTAAGGCTAGCTGGCCTGAATTCAGCTTATCATGCGTATTCCCTAAGGCTGCAAAGACTTTAGAGACTGCAATGGAAGCTATCCGTGCAATCAGAAACATCAGAGCTGAAGCCGATGCTGCACCAAGCAAGAAGCTGAGAGCGGTTATCGTTGCAGAAGGCGCAGTCCTCGAAACATTAAAGGACGCTGAAAGATATATTAAGAATCTGGCTAACATTACTGATGTTACCTTCGTTTCAAGCAAGGAAGACGCTCCTGAGGAATCCATGTCAGCAGTAATCAATGGTGCTGAAATCTACATTCCTCTTGAAGACCTTGTAGATTATAAGGCTGAATATGACAGACTTCTTAAGGAACAGAAGAAACTCGAAGGCGAAGTTAAGAGAGTTGAAGGCAAGCTTTCAAACCAGGGCTTCATCAGCAAGGCTCCTGAAAAGGTAATTAACGAAGAAAAAGAAAAGATGGTTAAATACAAAGAAATGCTTGAAAAGGTTACTTCAAGATTAGAAATGATCAAGGCAAAAATATGATAAAAACTAAAGCTGAAGAAAAAATACATGAATTTGAACGCTTTGGAAACGTCTTGGGACTTGAAAGAATGAACAAGATTCTTGAGCTTCTTGGAAACCCACATGAGGATTTGAAAATAATTCACGTGGCTGGAACAAATGGTAAGGGCTCTACATGCAGATACATGTACAGCGTTCTTCAGGAGGCGGGCTATAAGACAGGATTATACACCTCTCCATTTCTCGAGAAGTTCAACGAAAGAATCGAATTTAACGGTCAGTGCATAAGTGATGAGGACCTGTCTTGCTATACAGACAGGGTCCTCGCACAAGTAGAAAGAATGACCGAAATTTGCAATCAGAAGCCCACAGAATTTGAAGTAATAACGGCAATCGCGCTCCTGTATTTTAAAGAAAAAAATTGCGATTATGTCATTTTGGAGGTTGGGCTTGGTGGAATCGGCGATTCTACCAACGTATGCCAAAAGCCTTTGGCTTCTGTAATAACTTCAGTTTCCATGGACCATATGGACAGGCTGGGAAATACAATTGAAGATATTGCCCGGGAAAAGGCCGGAATTATCAAGGAATCCTGCCCGGTCCTGACAAGTGTCAAAAATGAGAAAGCTCTTGAAATAATCAGAGAAACTGCAAAGAGAAAGAATTGTCCTTATATAGAGACGGCGAAAGCTGAAGTAAACATTCATAGAGAGAATCTTGATGGAATATGCTTTGACGCTTTGAATCTTAAAAACCTTGAAATTTCAATGACAGGCAGACATCAGGCAGAAAATGCCACCTTAGCGGCGGCAACCCTTTTGTACCTTGATAAGGAAGGTAAGATAGAGCTTTCTGAAGATGACATATATAAGGGACTGAAAAAAGCAAAGCAGCACGGTCGCCTTGAAGTTGTTTCGGATATGGGAAATAAGCCGGTTATTATTATCGATGGTGCACATAATATAGATGGAGCTGAAGCTCTAAAAAAGGCGGTAAAATCCCTGTGTCCGGAGGGAAGGATTCTCTTGGTAACAGGAATGCTTAAAGATAAGGACTATGAAGGCATAATCGGACAATTTCTTGAAATAACCGGGGATTTCATTGTTACTGAACCTCAAAATCCGAGAAAGCTTGCGGCAGAGGAACTTTCGGCAGCCCTTATTGAACGGGGAGCAAGTTTAGCTGTTTCAAAGCCTGAGCCGCAGGAAGCGGTAAACTATATGAATCATATCAAGTCAGATTATGATGCTGTAATATTTGCTGGATCCCTGTATCTTATCGGGGAGATAAGGAGTATATTGAAAAATGCTTAAATTTACGATGAAATCCACAGATGAATACGAAAGATTAGTCAAGTTTTTCGTAGAAAATGAACTGGAATTTGACGGTGATGAAGAGGTAGATACCGATATAGTTAAATGCTGGAAGATGGTTCATACAGATGATGTTCTGATTGGCGGATGCGTTCTTGCAAAACGCCAGGGCAAATACATCGTTGACGGAATTGCAGTGACAAAGCTCTTTAGAAAATTTGGTCTGGGCAAGATAATGGTGGACAAGATGGTTAAAGAGGTCAAAAACCTCGGAGGTCATGAACTTTTCCTTGTAGCAAGAGCACCTGAGTTCTTCAGGACACTGGGCTTTGAAAGGGTTGAACCTGAGAAGGCACCCCTTTTCTTTGAGTGTGCCCAGTGCCCTCAATATCAGAAAAACTGTCATCCTGAAATCATGAGATTGGAGATTGAATAGTGGATTACCATAAATTACTTCAGGCAATACTCGACATAGCTGAAGAAATGCTTGTGTGCGGCGCCGAGGTTGAACGCGTTGAAGACAGCATTGAGCGAATGTGTTACGCATATGGTTGCGACAGAGTAAACGCCTTTATTATAACTTCAAATATTCAGGTAACTTTTGAGGATCCTAGGGGCAATATTATTACTCAGATAAGAAGGCTCAAAAGAAACGATACAAATTTTGACAGGCTTGATTACTTAAACGACTTGTCTAGATATATCTGCGCCAATAAACCGGACCTTGAAACTCTTGTTCAAAAGTATGAGGCGGTTATGAACAGAAAGCAGCTTCCAATCTGGCTGCAGTATTTTGGTGCTGTTCTTGTTGCCTCAGGTTTTGCTGTGTTCTTTGGAGGAAATTTTGCTGATGCTATTGCTTCGGGCGTTCTTGGCATTGTAATTACCCTTATTACAAGAATTCTGGCAAAAATAGAAGAAAACCAGATGGCAAAGCTGTTCATCTCATCTGTCATAGCGGGATTTTTAGCTATTGTTCTCGTGGCTGTAGGCATAGGAAGCAATGTTGACAAGATAATGATAGGAGGCATTATGCTTCTCATTCCGGGAATTGCCATGACAAATTCGGTGAGAGACCTGTTAATCGGTGATGTTGTAACAGGCATGATTAGATTTGTAAACTCTCTGCTTATGGCAGCTGCAATCGCCTGCGGCTTTGCGTTGCCGCTGATACTGACAGGAGGTGCCATGTTATGATTATCCAGATTATATCTGCATTTGTCGGTTCAATAGGCTTTGCAATCTTTTTCAAGATGAGAGGCAGGCAGATTCCTCTTGCGGGAATAGGTGGCGCCATCACTTGGGCAGTGTATCTTCTGGCACAACAGTATATTGAAGGCTATTTTATTCCGTATTTTATAGCATCAGTGTTTGTGGCAATATATGCTGAGGTAATGGCAAGGGTAAATAAGGCTCCTGCTACCATATTCCTTACAGCTACAGCTGTTCCTTTGATTCCCGGTGGAAGTCTATATTATACTATGGTCGGTCTTGTAACCGAAGATAAGGCTCTGTTTGAAACAAGCGGAACGGCAGCTGTTACCATAGCGCTTGCAATATCGCTTGGCTTTCTTGTAGTTGCAATTGCAAGCAGATATATAAGAATGTTTTTAAATAGAGGAAAAAAGATTCCAGAATAACTTTCGGAATCTTTTTTATTTGGTATTTTTTCCTTCCCTGCAAATAAAC
>CALZMV010000131.1 GCA_945788655.1 uncultured Clostridia bacterium
GGGAAACGGGCAAGGGGCTGCCTGATATTTCTCTAATAGAGCCTCTGGCCAATGCGCTGAACATTTCTGTAATCGAGCTTTTTGCAGGTGAACATGTGACCAACAGGAATGTTTCAAGCAACATGAAACGCTCCAAGGTATATGTGTGCCCAATATGCGGAAATGTTGTAAGAACAATAGGTGAGGCGGTTATTAGCTGCTGCGGCATAACCCTGCCTGCCTTGGAGGCAGAAGAGCCTGATTCAAAGCATGGTCTTGAGGTAGAAAAAAAGGATGGCCAGTATTACGCGAAGATAGACCATCCGATGACAAAGCAGCACTATATTTCATTTATGATGTACGTGTCTGACGGATCTGTTGTATTCAGAAAGCTGTACCCTGAAAGTGAAGCGGAATGCTGGTTCAGCTTTAAGGGACATGGATATATCTACGCTTACTGCAGTCAGCACGGGATGTTTAAGGTAAGAGTCTGATTATTAAGAGGGTGAGCTTGTAGTGAGCTTGCAGCGAGCTGCAGTGGGCTATAGCTGCTGCAGCAGCTTTAATTCATCCTCTGTAAGTTCTCTTGAACATCCTTCTTTTAAATCCTCAGGGAGCATAAGATTGCCCATTGCAATGCGGTGAAGTTCAACTACTTTTGCTCCAAAGCATCCAAACATTCTCTTTATCTGATGGTAGCGACCTTCTTTTAGGGTTACCAGGCAGGTGTATTGGCCTGTTTTCTCCAAAAATGCATCCTTGCAGACACCATCGTTAAGCTGTACTCCTGATGCGAAGCCGTCAGCCATTTCTGAGGTAACGGGAATATCAAGCTCAACATGATAAATTTTTTGCACATGCTTTTTAGGCGAGAGTATATTGTGAGCCATTACTCCATCATCTGTGATTATCATGAGCCCTGTAGTATCTCTGTCCAGTCTTCCGGCAGGGAACATGTCACGGCCTTTGTATTCTTCGGGAATCAGCTCCAGCACCGTCTTATGGTCACGGTCTTCGGTGGCAGACACGTAGCCCTTCGGCTTGTTCAGCATGAGATATACATGTTTTTTGAACACAAGCTTCTGTCCGTTTATGGTGATTTCAGCCTTATTTGGGTCGGCCTTAACACTGGAGGATTTGACTATTTCCCCATCTACTGCTATTCTTTTTTTGCTTATCAGTGACTTTACTTCGCTGCGAGAATAAATCCCTTGAGAAGCGACAATTTTATCTATTCTTTCCAGCATATCTTTTCCTTTCTTATGTGGTAATTATAGCATCTTTTGTGGTAAAATCAAAGAATAGAAGAGTAATGGGGGGATTAGAATGAAAATGGAAACTTTTAGAATTACTTCCAAATGCGATAATCTGCCGCTTGGCATAACTGTGATGGAACCGGAAGGGGACTGCAGGGGTGTAGTTCAGATTTCTCACGGAATGGCAGAACACAAGGAAAGATATTATGGATTCATGGAATATCTGGCAAAGGAAGGTTACGCATCCGTAATAAACGATCACAGAGGACATGGCGCAAGTGTAAGAAATGAGGATGACCTTGGGTTTTTCTATGATGATAGAGGAGAATCTCTTGTTGAAGACCTTCACCAGATTACACTGTACATAAAGGAAAGGTTCAGCGGCAAACCTGTATTTTTATTTGGTCACAGTATGGGTTCCATTGCAGCGCGAGTATATATCAAAAAATACGATGACTGTGTGGACAAGCTCATATTGTCAGGAGCACCTTGCAGAAATCCGCTTGTAAATTTGGCCAAGCTTCTGGTTAAACTTCAGGCATCAGTCAAGGGCGACAGATATAGAAGCCCTATTATGTACAGCCTGTTTCTGGGAAGTTTTGAAAAAGCGGTGGATAAGGGGGAAAAACCTTCCGCATGGCTTTCTGTCAATAAAGAAAATGTTGAAGAATATGAAAGGGATCCGTTGTGTGGATTCAGGTTCACCTTGAATGGATATCTGAACCTTGCCTCTTTGCTTTCTGATGCCTTCAGCAGTGAAGGATGGCAGATGAAAAACAGAGGTCTGGATATTCTATTTCTGGCAGGAGAAAAAGATCCCGTTATCGGAGGAGAAAAAGCATGGCATGGCAGCCGGGATTTTCTCAAAGAGAGAGGATATGAAAAGGTTTCAGGTAAGCTGTATAACAATATGCGCCACGAAATTCTTCTTGAAACCGACAAGGAAAACGTGTATAAAGATATTGTAGCATTTTTGCAAGGGGGTAAAATATGAAAAAAGGAAAAGAGAAAGAAATTAAAAAGACATCTAAAAAAAGATGCCACAGAGTATTGCCTTGGTTATTGATTGCGGCAGCAGTTGCAGTGTTTGTAACACATGAGGATAACGAAAGTGAGTCTTGTTAACAGGAAGTCACCATGGCAAAAGGAATGGGAAGATTATCTGAAAAAAGAGGAAAAGTTTGTTTCTAGGCGCAAGCAGGGTCCAACCTCGGTTCTTATAAACAAGCTTGACCGCTATGTTCCTCAAAAGCTTAATGAAACTTTAGACAAGGCCTTCTACAAGGGGTTTTCGCTGATATTCGAAAAAGGAACCTCCGTAATAGAGAAGACCTATGATAAAGAGCAGAAACAGGCGGATTTTCAGATTGATTCCTATGCTTCAGAGCTTAAGAAAGATAGAAAAAGCCTGAAGAAATTTACCAAGCGTGCCAGGTCATCTAAAGCTGTTAATACCATGGCCACAAGCCTTGAAGGTATTGGCCTCGGACTGGTAGGAGCCGGATTGCCGGATATTCCACTGTTTTCAGCCATGGTGCTCAAAAGCGTCTATGAGGTTGCCTTGAGCTATGGCTATGATTATGAGTCCGATGGTGAGAAGACCTTTATTCTGAAAATAATAGAGGTTGCCATGTATGATGACGAAGAGTTTCAACGAGAGAATGAGGCCATAAACAGCCTGATTGATGATATCGTCATGGCGGGTGATTCGCTGGATGAATTCGAAGTGGACAAAGAGGTGCAGCTTGAGAATACTGCCAATGCGCTTTCTAAGGAAATGCTCTACACAAAATTCCTGCAGGGACAGATGATAGTCGGTGTTGCAGGTGGAATCTTCAACCCTGTATATCTTAACAGAATAAGCGATTATGCTGTTTTGAAGTATAGAAGAAGATTTCTAAAAAGCAAAGTGAGTTCGAGACCTTCCTCACTATAAATAAAACTACAGGAGAGAATATGTTATGAAAGAAAAAACACTAAATCTAACAAGAGCTGCTCTCATTGCAGCTCTTTATGTTGTATTGACTTTTTTGTCACAGGCATTTGGACTGGCAAGCGGCGTCATCCAGTTCAGACTGTCTGAGAGCCTTACTATAATGCCGCTGTTTTTCAAGGAGTCCATAGCAGGACTCTGGATTGGCTGCATAGTCGCGAATATACTGACAGGTTGTGCAATGTGGGATATAGTTTTCGGGTCGCTGGCAACACTCATCGGTGCCCTGGGAACCTACTATATCGGGAGAAAGAAACCTATTTTAGGTCCAATCTTTCCGATTCTGAGCAATATGATAATTGTTCCATGGGTTCTTCAGCTGGTTTACGGAGTGAAGGACAGCTACTGGTTCCTGATGGCTACAGTAGGAATCGGAGAAGTGGTCTGCTGCGGAGTGCTTGGCTGGTGGCTGTATAAATCATTAAAAAAGTATCTATTCAAGTAATTTGGCAAAGAACAGGCTTAATTACCGGGAAAACCGGGAAATAAGAAAGAGGTAAAGAGATGGCAGTAAAATTAAATGAAAATAAGGAAATCGTCGAAACAATTAAGGAGGGACTGAAACAGTCAGGGGGATATTGTCCTTGCAGATTGGAAAAGACAGAAGAAACAAAATGCATATGCAAAGAGTTTAAAGAGCAGATTGCAGATCCGAAATTTGAAGGATACTGCCATTGCATGCTTTACTATAAAACAATAGACTAAAAAAAGGCCGAAAGGCCTTTTTTT
>CALZMV010000132.1 GCA_945788655.1 uncultured Clostridia bacterium
TTTTAAGATTATTCTGCTTTAAACCTCTGATTATAATAGGTTCTGACATACCACTGGCCTCCTTACTTTTTAGGGACAATATACACCCTCCCGTAAGGGGAGAGTCAAGAGAAAAAATGAAAGTCGGTGTTACTTCTTACCATAAAAAATAGCGGGGAGCCTAATAGACTGCCCGCTTTTTGTAAGCTATATTGTGTGTAATTCAGTTATGCCTGAACCTTTTCGGAATTCTTTTCAGAATTTTTTTCAGCCAGTGCCAGAGCACTGTTAATTCTTGACTTAGCTGCCTGACGCTCCTCGATATCTTTTGTGAATACCTTGGAGTCTGAGTCAGGTGAGTAATAAAAATCATTTCCCATAAATGCGCACGATATTATTTCTCCCTTTTTCTCTCTTACTGCAAACTGACCCACATCCAATCCATGAAGACGAGCCTTGCTGTCAAGATACATGCCACCTGTCATCACCAGCTTTTCGGGCTCTTCAGGAAGCAGTGCAAACTTGAAGTCATAGAGCTTCACTGTGCTGCCGTCATTATCCTTGTAATCCCAGACCTTGACAAACCTGGTAACCTTGTAGCCGGAGAAGGTACCCAGGTCAGCCGTAGTGCTTTCAAGAGCCTTTTCCATCTGCGGAATCAGATATTTCTTATATTTCTTATATGGACTTTTCTTTACAACGATTTTAGAGTCCTTGCTGCAGCGCACCAGCTGATAGAGATCCTCGTCCTCCAGCTTTACGGTGTCGTAGGCTCCTGCCTGACCGAAGGAAATCTCTACGATGTTTTCCATGAGACCGCAGCGTATTCTGAAATGCATATCGCTGCCCACAATACCTGTTTCAGGGTCTCCCTCGATTGCAGGAATCAGTTCCCAGAACCACTTCACATCGGTTTCACCCATTGCCTCGGCATCGGAGAGAGCCAGAATCTTATCCTCCTTGGCTGCACGGCGCAGAGCGCCTGCAAGCTTCTTGGCTGAGACATTTCCGAGATCGCCGCTGTTAACAAAATCGGAAGACCTGACCTCTGACATGGCGGTGATTACGTTTACCTGCGATTCTCTGTTGCCTACCATGGATGTAATGTAGCCGGAAAGCTCAGCCGAATCTACCCACCAGGTTTTGCCTATGGTGCAGAACTCCTTTTCGGAGGCTCTATCGAAGGTAAAATACATCTTGCCGTCGGATACCACATTAAGGAGGATATCCTTCGCCTTATCGTTGCCTTCGGTAATATCCAGCACGTAAGAGCAGCCATCTGCGGCAGGGGGAGCCTCGTAGATGTTTACCTCCTGAATTTTGCTGAAGATGGACGCCAGCCTTGACTTTTCATCCTTTCCGGAAAAGTCCACTATTATCTGGTCGCTTTCGTCAGTCTCTCTGAAGCGGAATGCCTTTGCCTGGGTAATACTGTCAGCACTGATATTCTGTACCCACTTAAGGAAGGCTGCATCCCGGGCAGCGTTAAACATGAAAACAGCGCCGATTTCCACAGCAAGCAGCACTATTATCAGAATCCCGGCCCAGAATGCCGGATGCTTGATAAAATCACTTTTAAATTTAACCATTTTTTCTCCTATAATATAAATCCACATCTGCATTATTTTTTTCTATAGCATATTATAACGCAATATGTCGGTTTATGTCGATAGGTTTTATAAAGGATTAGAAAGGAAAATTTTAAATAAGTAAAAGCTTTTTTGATTGTTATGCGTTAATATTTATAGAGACAAAGAAAGGAGGTGGTGGCAACGGAAGACAGAAGGCTTATAAACAGAATAAGAAGCGGCGATAAAGGGGCCTTCGAAGAACTTGTCAAGCGGCATTATGAGGATGTTTTTAGCGCTTTCAAAATGGGGCCGACAGGGGGACAGTTCATTTTGTAATGTGTTAATATCCGAAAAACAATAGTAACTGAGTTTAAGGGAATGAAAATATACAACTTTACGGTCACATTTTGAAGCAAAAGGAAGGGGCTGTCGCAGAGTTGACCTATTAGGTCGGCCGGAGCGATAGCTCCTTTCTTTAGATAAAAAAGATGAAAGCCCCTGCAAATTCAACACTTGCAAGGGCTTTTGTGGTATAATATTTGTGTGAAAAAACTTAACACCACTAATAAAAACTATACAGCAAATGAGAAGTGTTTTCAACTTCAAATTCCAATGAATTTAAACATTATCATCCCAGGTAATGACAGTGTGAGATTACTGAGTCAGTTTGTAGAGGAGATGGATCTGACTTGTCTTTATGAAACATACAGTATGTTTAAAGAAAATCAGGTAACCCCACGCCAGATGTTGAAAATTATTCTTTATGCTTATCTTGATGGGAAATATTCTTCCAGAGAAATCGAAAAAGCTTGCCACAGGGATATTAATTACATGTATCTTCTTGAAGGTAAACCTGTACCTGATCATGCCACTATTGCAAGATTCCGCAGTCTTCATTTTTCGCCTTGTGCAAAACATCTTTTCACTGAGTGCACAGAGCTTCTGTTTAAGCTCGGTGAAATTTCCGGAAAAAATATTTTCATTGACGGAACCAAGATTGAAGCCAATGCCAACAAGTATACGTTTGTATGGAAAAGAGCTGCAACAAAGAATCAGGAGAAATTCGGTGAAAAAGCAGCTGCTCTTGTAGCCGAATGTGTGGAAACATATGCCCTGAAACCTGTTTGGCATGGTAAAGTTAAAATCAACACGCTCAAAAAGCTGCGAAAAAAGCTTTATGCCATAAAGGAACAGGAATGCATTGAATTTGTATATGGTACCGGGAAACGAAAGACTTTGCTTCAAAAACATATCGAACAGTTGGAAGCCTGTCTGGAAAAGCTGAAGGAATACAACCACAAAATTCATGTCTGTGGAGAACGCAACAGTTATTCCAAGACGGACACCGATGCAACATTCATGCGCATGAAGGAAGATGCTATGAAAAACGGCCAGTTAAAACCTGCTTACAATCTTCAGCACGGAATTGATGCAGAGTATGTGGTGTGGCTTCAGGCACTTCCGAATCCGACGGATACACCAACACTGATACCATTCCTTGAAGATATGCATCAAAATTTATCGTTCAAGTATATGAACATTGTAGCAGATGCCGGGTATGAAAGTGAAGAAAATTACAGCTACATAGAGGAGCACGAGCAGTTTGCATATATTAAACCGTCCAACTATGAAATCTCCAAAACCAGAAAATATCAGACTGATATCAGCAATCGCGACAATATGGTTTACGACGAAGAAAAAGATTGCTATTACTGTAGTCAGGGTAATCTTTTAAAAGCAGTAGGAACCAGACAACGGCAAACTGCAAGTGGATACATTTCAACAAAAGTCATATACAAGTGCAGTGATTGTACAGATTGTCCTGTGAAAGGCAAATGTATCAAAGGAAACCATTGGAAAGTACCAGAATCTGAGCGATTTAAATCACTGGAGGTATCGAGAAAATTCGAGAAACAGCGTGCTGAATCACTGAAAAGAATTATCAGTCAGCAAGGAATAATTCTTAGAATCAACCGAAGTATCCAGTCCGAAGGCAGCTTTGCAGACCTGAAATGGGACAGAGGCTTCAGAAGATTTCTCTGTCGGGGCAGTTCCAATGTTTATGCAGAATGTGTACTGCTTGCCATTTCGCACAATATTGAAAAACTGCACAACAAAATCCAGCACGGAAAGACGGGAGTATATCTTCACTGTGAAGATAAAGTAGCATAGAAGGGACAACATGGATAACCAGGGGTGGTGGCCCCTGTATTTGTGTTGCTTTTTTTGTTTTAGAACTGAAATCGTAATCATTGTATAAACTACAAAAGAAAGGAGCTATCGCTCCGGCCGACCTAATAGGTCAACTGTGCGACAGCCCCTTTTTTGTGGGGCTTTTTTATATTATCTGTTTCCGCTCTTGTCGATAGTAATCTGGCTGACTGCATCTGTCGGCAGGCAAAC
>CALZMV010000133.1 GCA_945788655.1 uncultured Clostridia bacterium
GCTTGATATTAAACCCGTCACATACTGAACTGATCCACTTTGAGCCGGATCTTCCTGTTGCAAGCACAAGATCGTTACAGAAAAATTCTTCCCCTTTGTCTGTGATAACCTTAAATCCATCTTGAGTCTTTTCAACCTTATCAAGTGTTGTGTAGAATAAAGTATCAATCTTATTCTTGATAAAGTCAAAAATTCTTCCTAAAATTTCAACATTTCTGTCAGTTCCAAGATGTCTGACCTTTGCTTCCATAAGATGCAGGTCATATTTCAGAGCTTCTGTTTTCAGTTTCTGATCTGTAGAATATAGCTTAGCATCTGCACCACCCATGCTGCAAAGTGCATCATCAACGTATTCCATCAGTTCCATTGCCTTTGGCACACCTACATATTTATGCAGATCTCCGCCAAATTGAGTTGTGATATTATACTTGCCGTCTGAAAGTGTTCCTGCTCCGCCATATCCGTTCATAATGTGGCATGGCTTGCATTTGACGCATGTCGGTGTAAGACCTCTGCTTATTGGGCATTTTCTCTTTTCAAGAGGTGCACCCTTGTCTACCATTAATATTTTGGCATTGGTGTTAAGTTTCGTAAATTCATAGGACATAAACACGCCTGCCGCACCTGCGCCTGCAATGATAATATCATATTTTTTCATAACTATCCCCCGTAATACATTTTTACATAATGAAACCCCGTGTGTAAAACGCGGGGCTTAAACTGACTTTGTTATTCAGCTTCCATAAGAGCATCGAATTCTGCTACAACCTTTTCAAATTCAGCATCATCTTCGATGTCGACAAGCTCAAATTCATCTTCTCCTACTTCCTTGTAACCGTAGATGTAAACATCATCTGTTCCGTCGTTTGGAAGCAATGCGATGTATTCTTTACCGTCGTAATCAAACACGCCCATGATTTCGCATTCAATTTCAGCACCATCATCGAACTCTAATGTTATGAAATCTGCTTCTTCGATTTCAGGAGTTCTCTTTTCATCTGTCATATTTATCTCCTCCATAAATTGATAATTATTATCTTATAATAACAATGACACTATATCATAAATGGTACCTTAAAATCAACCAAATACCTTAAATTCCATTAAAATATTCTTTTATTGCAGCTGCATTCTGTCTGGTGATTCCAGGTACTTTAAGCAGTTCTTCTATCGAAGCTTTTTTTATGTCCTCCACAGAGTTAAAATGAGAAAGCAATGCATTTCTTTTAATCTTTCCTATACCTTTAATGTTGTCTAAAACAGAGCCTATGGAGTTCTTGTTGTGAAGACTGCGATGGTATTCTATTGCAAATCTGTGGACTTCTTCCTGCAGTCTTCCGCAATACTTAAACAGCACAGGATCCTCTGTCAGAATAAACTCGTGACCGCTTCCATTTACCAAGGCCCTGGTTCTATGATTGTCGTCCTTTGCCATTCCAAGTACCGGTATGGAAATATTTAAAGCTCTCAGTATTTTTTCTGCAGACGTTACCTGCCCAACGCCTCCATCCATAAGTATTAAATCAGGCAGTTCAGAAAACCCCGGATCACCTTCTAATGCCCTTTTGAACCTTCTGTAAAGCATTTCCTGAAGGGCTCCGTAATCGTCAGGACCTTCCACCGTCTTTATTTTAAACCTTCTGTATGCCTTTTTCACCGGCTTGAGATTTCCAAACACCACCATAGCTCCAACAGTGTCTACCCCATTAGTGTTTGAGATATCGTAGGATTCTATTCTGTAATAATCCTTCCTGACACCAAGAATAGTGGAAAAACGGTCGATTATCTCTTTTTCTTTGGCCTTTTCGTTCTCAAGCTTATCTTCTATTGTCTTGCTCATTTCCTCTGCGTCCTTCAGTACCAGGTCTAAGAGAGCCTTCTTGGGGCCGCGCTTAGGAACATAGATATTTACTTTTCTTCCATCGTGCAGGTTTGCCAGATATTCTTCAATGAGTCCCGACTCTTTAAGCGGACTTGAAAGAAGCAGCTCAGGCGGTATTTCAGCCCACTGGCTGTAATACTGCTTGATAAACTGCCCAACAAGGCTGTCATAGTCATCCTCTCCCTCTGCACTCATGGCGAAGGTCTCTCTTCCGCTCAGTTTGCCTCCTCTTACAGGAAAAACAACGATAGAGGTGTTTTTATCCTTTCCTACAGGTATTATTATATCCAGGTCATTATCTGATATCATTGTCACTCTTTGAGTTTCATTGAGAGCCTTCACTGAAGTAATGTAATCTCTGTATCTTGCGGCCTCTTCAAACTCAAGGTTTTCTGAACAGGAAAGCATTTTACCGTTCAAATAATCCAGAACCTTTTTCTGTTTTCCGCCAAGAAAATCCAGAACAGATTCTATGCATTCCATGTACTCTTCTTTATTGACATTTCCTTCGCATACTCCTCTGCAGTCATCTATGTGAAAGTTGAGACACGCACGCTGTCCCTTAAGGAATTTGACAGCAGAACATCGTTTAAGCCTAAAAATCTTATTCAGCAGTTCAATGGTCTGATTAACAGCTCCTGCATCGCTGTATGGGCCAAAATACCTGCTTCCATCCTTCTTTATTATTCTTGTCTTTATTATGCGAGGAAATTCTTCCTGCATAGTCACTTTAATGTATGGATATGTCTTGTCATCTCTAAGGAGAACATTGTATTTAGGCTCGTATTTTTTTATAAGATTGCACTCCAAAATAAGGGCTTCCATTTCAGTTTTACATGTGATGTATTCGAATTCACAGATATTTGCAACCATTGCTCTAACCTTAGGATGCTGATTTGCTGAGCTCTGAAAATATTGGCGAACCCTGTTACGAAGGGAAATTGCCTTACCCACATATATTACTTGCCCTAATCTGTCCTTATGCATATAAACTCCCGGACAATCCGGGAGTTTTTTTAGATTTTCTTTAATATCAAACATTTAGAAGTGCCAGCCTCTCCTTTGTAAATCTTCTTCTCTTTCAAGCTGCCTTCGCGCTTCTTCCATTAGCCTTTCCCTGCGAATGGCTTTTATTCTTCTCTTATTTTTGATTCTCAAGACAAAGATGGTAATAACTGTTATGATAAACAATCCGAGAGCGGATCCCATCATAATGGTCTGCATATTAGTTATTCCAAAGGGTGATAAAAACCATCCCTTTTTAATATCAGATGCTGCCACCAGGTCAACCTTACCGCACAAATCATCCGCAAGATATATTTCTATTACTCCTATCTTCTGTCCCTTTTTAATAGGTGCAATTAGGCTGTCAGAATAGATGCATTTTGTTTCAACCAGAGATGCAGATGCGCCTTCTGGCAAATTGATAAATCCTTCTTTAGCTGCAACCGCTTTGACCTTATTGGTTGCACCGCCTAAGAGTTTTGCTGTTCCGAATTCCGTATCCTTTTTGAAAACGGTATATTTGCAGATTACAGTCTTGGCATAATCCATGAGGGTCTTAATATCTGAATATCTACCCTCTAAAGTACTTCCCATGATTACGCAGTAAACTTCCATTCCATCATGGTTAAAGCCATTGACCATGGTGCATTGTCCATCTACAGTTCTTCCAGTCTTTCCGCCGAATACGCCTTTATATTTTTCCACTACGAAATCAAAAAAATCATCCGTTCCATCTGAACCTTCGAGGAAAAGGTTCGTACTCTCAATTTCTCTTGCAGATGATAAGTTCGTAGCAGGAATTGTGTATTTTGACAGACCTGCAAGCCTTCTAATATCCTTGTTACTGAAAGCCGCTTTAGCAATCTTTGCAACATCTCTGGCCGTGGAATAATGACCTTCGACTGTACATCCCGATGAGTTGACAAAGTTGGAGCTTGTGCAGCCAATCTGCGCTGCCCGGTCATTCATCATTGAAGCGAAGTTCTCCATGGTTCCGCCGCAGGCAAGCATTAAATTTCGCTAATAATACTTGGAATAAA
>CALZMV010000134.1 GCA_945788655.1 uncultured Clostridia bacterium
GGCTTTTCAATCTTGCCGGTGGCATTTCTAGGTACATCGGCAAAAATAATCTTTTTCGGTCTCTTGTAACGAGGAAGCTCATTACAGAAATCGTTGATTTCCTCTTCTGTACATTCCATGCCATCCTTGATAGAAATAATGGCACATGTAATTTCTCCAAGACGATTGTCTGGGAATCCGATTACAGCAACATCTTTAACCTTTTCATGGGCACTTAGGAAGTTTTCAATCTGCACCGGATAAATATTTTCACCACCGCTGACAATAACATCCTTCTTACGGTCAACAAGGTAGATAAATCCATCCTCATCCTTCATTGCCATATCACCTGTACATAACCACCCATCTCTAAGGGTTTCAGCGGTTGCCTTAGGATCGTTATAGTAACAGGTCATTACGCCAGGACCCTTTACAATCAGTTCTCCAACATTGCCCTGGGCAACTTCATTAAAATCAGGGTCAACAATCTTGCACTCCCAGCGATAACCGGGAACGCCTATTGCACCCACCTTATGGATGTTTTCCATGCCAAGATGCACGCATCCCGGTCCGGTTGATTCCGACAGGCCATAGTTGGTGTCGTATAAGTGGTTAGGGAAATACTTTTTCCAACGTTTTATTAATGATGGCGGTACAGGCTGCGCACCGATATGCATAAGTCTCCACTGATGGAGGTCGTAATCTGATAGTTTTATCCTTCCGCTATCGAGGGCATCAAGAATGTCCTGTGCCCATGGAACCAGTAACCAGACAATAGTACATTTTTCCTTTGAAACAGCATCCAGAATAATCTCAGGCGTTGTTCCGTTTAGCAGCACGGCTTTACTTCCTGCCATGAGGCTTCCCATCCAGTGAAATTTAGCACCCGTATGGTAAAGCGGAGGAATACAAAGAAAAATATCATCACGGTCAGTCTTGTGGTGTTTCTGTTCCATCAATGCTGCCTGGCTTAGACTTTCATGATTGTGCAGGATTGCTTTTGGGAAACCGGTCGTACCTGATGAGAAGTAGATTGCCGCATCGTCCTCCTCTGTCAGACAAACCTTTGGAGGCTGGCTTGAACAGTCGGCCACCAGTTCACGATAGCTTTCTGCAAAAGTAGGACAGTTATCGCCAACATATATCAGAAGTCTTCCACGGCTCACTTCATCAGCGATTGATTCTATACGTCCAATAAACTGCGGACCAAAAAGTAATACCTGAACTTCTGCAAGATCAAGGCAATAATTTATTTCCTTTGCATCAAAACGGAAGTTGAAAGGAACTGCAATCGCTCCTGTCTTTAAGATACCAAAATATATTGGCAGCCATTCAAGGCAGTTGAACATTAGGATTGCAACTCTGTCACCCTTTTGTACACCTCTTTCAAGGAGCATATTTGCAACACGGTTTGCTTTTTCATCAAAAACACTCCATGTTATTTCTCTGCGGTAATGCTGTGTGGAAACGGTTTCTACAAGGTCGTATTCCTTCCATGTACGCTTCCTCGTATCTGTAACTAAAGGGTTGAGTTCTACCAGAGCAACTTCATCTCCATATAATTTGTGATTGCGTTCCAGAATATCTGTAACTGGCATGTTTATTTCTCCAATCAAATTTAATTATTATTTTGCTAATTTCATTTCTTCCTGACTTACAACCTTCAGGCCTGCCTTCTGTAATATCTGAATGCACTCCTGATTGTCAGTAACACGAATAATCATATAAGCCTTACCGATTCTTCTGTTTGTAACTGAATACATATATTCAATGTTGATTCCTGCATCACCAATAACGCTTCCGATTTTAGCAAGGGCGCCCGGTTCATCATTTACTTCAATTGAAATTACATCTGTAAGCGAACATACATAATCCGCATCCCTTAACACAGTTGCCGCTGTATAAGCATCTTCAACAAGAATACGGATAATACCGAAATCTGCTGCCTCTGCCACAGAAATTGAGTAAAGGTCGATATTGTTTTCGGAAAGTGTTTTGCACAGAGCTGCAATTCTTCCAGGTTTATTTTCTGTGAATATGGAAATCTGCTTTACGTTCATAACCTTATTTCCTCCTTATTAAGCATTATATAGATTTCTCTTATCAATTACGCGAACAGCTTTGCCTTCGCTTCTTGCAATTGTCTTTGGATTTACAAGTTTAACTTTTGCATAGATACCTAGCATTGCTTTTAATCCTGCAACAAGTTCTTTTTCTTTTTCTGCTACAATGCTCAAGTTATCTGAGAACATCTCATTTGTCATTTCAACCTGAACTTCGATTGTATCACCATTGTTTACACGGTCAACGATAATCTGATAGTTAGCCGGATAACCCTGGTTCAACAGAACGGTTTCAATCTGTGATGGGAATACGTTAACGCCCTTTACAATAAGCATATCATCTGAACGGCCAAGAGGTTTTGTCATCTTGATATGAGTACGTCCGCAGGAGCATTTCTTGCGGCTCAGGATGCAGATATCACGTGTTCTGTAACGGATAAGCGGAAATGCTTCTTTTGTGATACATGTAAATACAAGTTCACCCTTTTCTCCCTCAGGAAGAACCTCACCTGTCTTAGGGTTTATTATTTCAGCAATAAAGTGGTCTTCATTTACGTGCATACCTGCCTGTTCTTCACATTCGAAGGAAACGCCGGGACCTGAAATTTCTGTTAAACCGTAGATGTCATAAGCCTTTATACCCAGTTTATCTTCTATATCATGGCGCATTTCTTCTGTCCATGCTTCAGCACCGAAAATGCCGGCTTTAAGCTTAATCTTATCACGCAGACCTCTCTCATTGATGCTTTCTCCAAGATATGCGGCATATGAAGGTGTGCAGCATAGGATAGTAGATCCTAAGTCTGTCATAAACTGAATCTGACGGTCTGTGTTACCGGATGACATCGGAAGTGTCAGACATCCAACCTTATGTGAACCGCCGTTAAGTCCCGGACCACCTGTAAACAGTCCGTAACCATAACTTATATGGCAAACATCTTCATTGGTACCGCCTGCAGCTACAATTGCTCTTGCGCAGCAATCTTCCCAAAGGTCAAGGTCATGCTGTGTATAGAACGCAACGACACGGCGACCTGTTGTGCCGCTTGTTGACTGAATGCGAACACATTCTGAAAGAGGTTTTCCCATTAGTCCGTATGGATACTGATTGCGAAGGTCATCTTTTTCGATAAATGGCAACTTGTGCAGATCTTCAACACCTTTAATGTCTTCCGGTTTTACTCCGGCTGCATCCATCTTATTGCGATAAAATTCAACATTTTCATACACATGTTTTATCTGTGCAACTAAACGTTCACTCTGTAGTTTCTTAATTTCTTCTACGGGCATTGTTTCAATTTCCGGCTGATAATACTTGCTCATAATTTCTGTCCTCCTGTGTTTTTATGCCTCGCAGTTGCGACCCAACGCAAATGCTTTTTTATTCAGTTCAAGAAATTTGGAAGGTACGCATGCTTCTATTGCTTTCTCCCATTTTTCAAGAGGAATATCAAAATATTTAGATAAACGACCCAGCAGTACGATGTTTACTGCCTTTACGCTTCCTGCTTCTTCAGCTATGGAAACGCAATCCATTGCATCAACATGTACATCTGCGGCTTTTAATTTTTCAAGCAGATTCTCGGGATATTCTGCAGCACCTGTAATTACAGGCATTGGATCGATTTTCTGCTTGTTTGTTACGATACGTCCGCCCTTTTTCAGGCAAGGAAGGTATCTTGCAGCTTCTAACTGCTCAAAGGATACAATAAAGTCAGCTTCTCCTTTATCAATTATTGGGGAATATACCTTTTCTCCAAATCTTACATATGTAACAACGCTTCCTCCACGCTGGCTCATACCATGTACTTCTGATACCTTAACGTCATAAC
>CALZMV010000135.1 GCA_945788655.1 uncultured Clostridia bacterium
TCTTTGATTCCTTCTTCAACAAGAGGCATATCCTCCCATCCGTAGTACCATCTGTTTAATATTCCTTGTGTAATTCCATGTCTGATAAAATGAATACACGATTTCATAATAACCTTTACCTCTTTTTTTATTTTATCTGCTGACCTATACCGCAGAAAACTCTATAAACCTCATCTGCTTCCTTTGACAAGTACAGCATGGCTCTTCCAACCATTTCACGCCAGGCTCTAAGCTCCTTTTCCATAGGGACAACACCCTGAGAAATATCGTTTACAATTATTATTTTATCTCTAAGTGCTTCTATATTTTTTGCAAACTCATCTCTGGCCTCGGTTTCCTCTCTAACCCATCCAAGGATCCTTTGGTCAAGATTGTTAATGACCTTGCATGTATAATCTATATCTCCTGAATCTGTGCAGTCAAACACATCTTTCTCGCTCAAATTAAACTTTTCCAGCGCAAATTCAACCTTTCCCTGGTAAGCACCACCAAAAATTAAGACCATCATATCCTCCTACAAAATCAGCATTGCAAAAACTCCCATAAGTTCTGCCCACACGATGGAAAAGCCTGCAATATCGCCGCTCATTCCACCTAAGTTTCTCTTAGCATATGCACATGCAACTAAGCCGGAAGCTGCAGTAACCAGCATTACCAGAAGTGACGGAATCCAGTGACTTGCAAAATATAGTCCGATGCCTCCAAAGACAACGCACTGAATGAGAATCAAAAGGGATGCCTTCTTTTTTTGTGCCATATCCTCAGCACCGGCACCTTTAGCATATTGGCTGTGTCCAATAGGTCTTGACAGAAGCACATTGGCACCTGCCACCCCGCGACTGATAATAGGAATCAGGCAAAGGTCCACAAAATCAAGTCCCATACTTAGATTTGTCGAAATAACTGAATAATATGCAAGGATCATAAATACCACGCTGACTACAGAAAAAGCTCCGCAGTGAGAATCCTTTAGAATTCTCTGCCTGTCCTCAATTGGCTTTCTGGACATAATGGCATCCGTGCAGTCCATAAATCCATCTAAATGCATAAACCCGCAAAGGGCAAACAATGTGAACGTAACCACAAAGGACAGTACCAGATACGGCAATCCCAGCCATACCAGAAGCAGACAGATTCCCGCCCATATCAGTCCCAAGATTCCGCCCACCGAAGGAAGAAATCCAAGCATATAATTCTTAAGATCATTATCCCATTTTTTTAATGGACATGGCACTGTTAAAAAATTACCCCATGCCATGAACAATCCGATAAATATTTTCATCTTTTCTCCTATTTATATTCCTTTGTTTTCCTATTTATATTCCTTGATAAAACCGTATGCAACCTCTACCACCTGCCGGCATTCTTTTGCCAACTTCCTGTCAATATGAGCAAGCCCGCGGCGGTATTCTTCTGTCAGCTCCTCGTAAAGATATGCATCGGAATATATGTAATCTGAAACAAAGACAGTATTGCCCGTCTTTTTTGCAAATTCGACAAGCTGCTTTGCAACTCTTTCAGGTGCAGACAAATCCACACTGCCATCCATTCTGAACATTTCATTCATCAAAAGAGCCGTAACGCTGTCCAAAAGAAATACTCCTTCAGGATCCACCTTGTCTCCCGTAACGGTATGACCTTCTAAGCACTGACAAATATCCTGTCCCTGCTCTATAGTCTCAAAGCCCCAGCCCTCACGCTCTTTCAGGTGGCGTTTTATCCTGGCTCTGTCTTCGTCATCCACAGGAATCATGGTAGCAAGATAGTACAGCGGCACATTCTTCTCATTGGCCATGTCTCTGGCCACCTCTTGTGCATAATATGACTTGCCGTTTTTACATCCTCCGCTGATAAAAACATTCATTTAGAAGAAGTTTCCTTTCTCAGCCTCTGCCAGATAATCTGCATCGATAGCACCTTCTGCGAAAGTTGCCATTTCATTCATTGTAGCACAAGCTGTCTCGATAATATTAAAGCTGATTGGACATCCACTGCCCTCTCCAAGTCTCATTCCAAGGTCAAAATATGGCTTTATGCCTATAGCGTCAACTGCAATCTTATAGCCCTGTTCCTTGGAAAGGTGTGAGCCAAAGAGGAAGTTTTTTACATTTGGGCAAAGTCTTGTTGCCGCAAGAGCTGCCACGGCTGAAATATATCCATCCACAACTACAGGCAGTCTATAGTAAGCCGCACCGATAAATGCACCTGTCATTGCACATATATCGAAGCCTCCTACTTTAGCTAAAATGTTGATTACATCATCGCCCTTAACCTTGGCAACCGCTTCATCTACAATTCTCTCTTTCTTGGCAAGGCCTTCATCGTTAAGTCCACCGCCTCTTCCTACAACCTGTGAACCTGTAGCCGCTGTCAACGCAGCAAGTACACATGCACTTGTTGTAGTATTTCCGATACCCATTTCGCCTACGCCTAAAATGTTGTATCCACACGTTTTGACAGCCTCTGCAGCCTTAATCCCGCAAAGAATAGCCTCTACTGCCTGCTCTCTTGTCATTGCAGGCTCCTTTGCAAGGTTTTTAGTTCCGTTTGCAAGGCGATTATTGTAAATCTTGTTTGTTAGTCTTCCCTTTTCAACCATTGAGTCTGTGTATAGGGCATCAGGAATAGCCATCTTAACGCCTATGTCAACTACTAACAAATCTATATTAAAGTGTTTAGCCATAGAGCTTACACCGGTAAGTCTTCTGGTAAAGTTAATTGTCTGAGAAAGAGTTACAGACTGAGGTGCAGAGGCAACGCCTTCTTCAACCACGCCGTTATCTGCTGACATAATTACGATAGCCTTTTTATCAACGGCATTCTTAACCTGTCCTGTAATTCCAGCCATCTGAACAGAAATATCTTCAAGAGTTCCCAGTGCGCCTGTTGGCTTTGCAAGAACCTTCTGACGTTCCATTGCATCCTTTATTGCATCCTCATAAAGATGTCCTTCCTCATTAACCTTTGTTATGATTTCCTTTAACTGATTTTCCATTATGTCCCTCCTAACTAAACTAATCCCTTATTTATTAACCATTTGACGCAAGCTTCGCATTCTCTTGCCTCAATGGTATATGTTATATCCTTATTACAGTTTTCTTCAATAACCTTAAAAATTGACGTCATATCCAATGACCCTTTATCAAAGGCTCCATGGCTGTCACCATCTCCGTCGTTGTTGTGAAGATGAAAATGTCCGATATATGGTCCCAGCACCTCAATCCATTTCTCAACAGGAATATCCTTAGATGTGACTGCATTTGCATGACCTGTATCAAGGCAAAGCTTAATTCTCTCATCTGTGATGTTTTCCATCATAGCTTTCATCATATATGGCTCGTCCTCTAAGACATTTTCAACACATATTGAGAAGTCATCGGGCTTATCCTTCATAAAATCCTGCCAGAACTCCGCGCCTTTCTCAGCCTGCCATTCCTTGAAATACATGAAGGGAATCCATCCGTTGTGAACTATCATCTTTTTTACATCAAGGGCTCTGCAGAGTGCATAAGCTTCTTCAAGTCTTTGTCTGCCGACTTCCCTGATGCGGTAATCTATTCCTGCAGGAATGATTTCCGTAAAAGGTCCATGCAAAACCGCTGCTTTGGCACCTGATTCTTCAAAGTCCCTGCTCATGGTTTCTAATAGGTTTTCCCTATTCTCAGGGTCTAAATCTTCCGAAATGCAAGGATGATTATATTCAATTCCTAAACCGTATTTTTTAGCGACCTCAATAGCATTATTCTGAAAAGTTGCTATATACAGCTTGTCTTTAAGATTCAGCATAAAATTTACCTCGTTAATGAGACATTATATCATAAAAAAGCCCATAAAAAAAGGACTGGGTTATT
>CALZMV010000136.1 GCA_945788655.1 uncultured Clostridia bacterium
ATTTTGTTATCTGTTTTAAGCTGTGCTTTTGAGTTTCTAAAAGATAATTGAGCAATGCGCCCAAAGAAAGGATTGCAAGGCTGTCGGGCTCTAATCCTATTGCTACTGTGGAAATACAGTTGAACTGAGCTTTGACGGCTTCCAAACAGGATTTTTCAGAGAAAAACTCGTTGCTGACTGTGTTTATGTAAGCTTCAGTTATCAGTTTAATGTCTGAAATATCATAAGTATCTGCAAAAGCCTGAGTTAAAATTATTTCACGCGCTTTAATTTTTACAAGTTCGTTTATTAAAGCCTCATATAGCCCTTCGCCTTTATATTCGGTAACATTTAACTCACCGGTTGAAATGTCGCAATATGATACAGACATACCACCTACCTTTTCGTCGATATAGATGGCAGCAAGATAATTGTTTTCTTTTTCGGCCAGCATTGACTGGGCAGTCAATGTTCCGGGAGTAATAATCTGAATGACTTCTCTTTTAACGATGCCTTTACTTGCTGCAGGATCCTCAGTTTGCTCACAGATGGCAACCTTATACCCTTTTTCAACAAGCTTTGCAATGTAACCCTCTGCGGAATGGAAAGGGACTCCGCACATGGGAGCCCTTTCATCAAGACCGCAGTTTTTTCCGGTCAACGTTAATTCTAATTCTTTTGATGCCAACTTAGCATCTTCGAAGAACATTTCATAAAAATCTCCCAATCTAAAAAACAGAATGCAATCCTGATAATTTTCTTTAATTTCTAGATATTGCGTCATCATTGGGGATAGTTTCATAATTGTTCTTCCTTCTAGTGTTGAATATTTTTATTTTTGAAATTATCTAGCGTTGTAAGCCTTGATACCTTCTTTAATAATATTGATACCAGCTTTCATATCTTCAGCCTTTAATACATATGCAATTCTCATATCGGACTGACCTACTCCTGGAGTTCCGAAGAATCCGCCAGCAGGAGCAAACATTACTGTTTCACCGTTTACATCGAATTCTGTTAATAAGAACATTAAGAAGTCTTCAGCATTGTCAACTGGAAGCTGAGCTGTAATGTAGAATGCACCTTCTGGAACACCGAACTTGATTCCTTCGATTTCATTAAGAGCTTCAACTGAAACGTTTCTTCTGTGTTCGTATTCTTTCTTGATGTCGTCGAAGTATTCAGGTTCTAAGTTATATAATGCTGCAGAACCGATCATGTCGATTGTTGGGCAGCAAAGTCTTGCCTGAGCAAGCTTCATTAAGTTGGACATTAATTCTTCGTTCTTGGAAGCGATTGAACCGATTCTAGCACCGCAAGCAGAGAATCTCTTTGATACGGAGTCTACAATTACAACGTTCTGTTCAGCTTCTTTGAATGAACCAAATGTAGCCATTTCTTTTCCATCGTATGTAAATTCTCTGTATACTTCGTCAGCAATGATCCATAAATCATGTTCTAATGCAATGTCTACGATTAACTGCATTTCTTCCTGAGTTAATACCTTACCTGTTGGGTTACCAGGGTTGATGATGCAGATAGCCTTTGTCTTGTCAGTGATAACGCCTTCAATTTTTTCTCTTACAGCATACTGATATCCGTCTTCAGCAGTTGTAGGGATTGCAACTACCTTACCACCAGCCTGACCAACGAATGTCTTATAGTTTGTGTAGAAAGGTTCAGCCATGATAACTTCATCGTCGTTATCAAGCATAGCTGTCATTAGCATGTTGATAGCTTCTGAACCACCGTTTGTTACTAAGATATCAGACTTCTTGAATTCAATTCCGATTCTCTTATAGTAGTTCTGTAATGCTTCAATTAGAGTAGCTTCACCCTGGGAGTTAGCATATGCTAAAACATTCTGGTCGAAGTTTCTAACTGCATCGAAGAATGCCTTAGGAGTAGCGATGTCAGGCTGGCCAAGGTTTAATCTGTAAACCTTCTTACCTGCAGCTACAGCAGCATCTGCATAAGGAACGAATTTTCTGATTGGGGATAATTGCATTTCCTGAATTTTCTGTGATAATTTCATTTCTCTCTGTCTCCTTTAATTTACTAATACTTGCTTTAGATTTATTCTAACTCCTCGTGGGAGGCGTTAACAACATCAGTTAATCTTAAAAATTCATCTTGGAATTCTTCATCCTTAAGAAGTTTTCCATCAATGAATAAAAGATATTCTATATTACCCTTTGCGCCTGTAACAGGGCTGTATGTAAACCCTGCCGGTTTTAGACCGCTCTCAACTGCATATTTTACCACATTTTCAGCCACTTGTACATGGACATTTTTATCTCTTACAATACCTTTCTTCCCTACCTGTTCCCTTCCGGCTTCAAACTGAGGCTTAACAAGGCATACCAGCTTGCCGCTATCTTTTAACAACGCTGCTGCAACAGGAAAAACCAGCTTTAAAGAAATAAATGAAACGTCAATGCTAATAAAATCCAGTGGTTCAATGGTGTCTTTGTCAATATATCGTATGTTGCACTTTTCCATATTGATAACACGTGGGTCTATTCTCAGCTTATAATCTAACTGACCATATCCAACATCCACAGCATAAACTTTTTTGGCACCATTTTGAAGCATACAGTCAGTAAAACCTCCTGTTGAAGCACCTATATCCATGCAGACAGCACCATTTAAATCTATTGAATTCCATAGTTTCATTGATTTTTCGAGTTTTAAGCCGCCTCTGCTGACATATGGGCATATATTATCTTTAACTGTTATTTGTGCCTCTGTATCAATCATATTGCCAGCTTTATCACTTCTTTCACCATCAACAAAGACAATTCCGGCCATTATAGAGGCTTTGGCTTTTTCTCTTGAAGAAAAAAAGCCTTTTTCAACTAAAAGTACATCAAGTCTTTCTTTCAATTTCTTCACAGATCCTTTCTGTAATCTTCTCAGGGCTAAGTCCGTATCTATGAGCAAGTTCATCTACGGTTCCTTGTGGAATAAATTCATCTGGCCATGCGATATTTATTATTGACACTTTCTTATTGGAAAAATAACCAGCCATATGCTGCCCGAAACCTCCTGAAATTGTTCCGTCTTCCATGGTTACGATATATTCTGGTAAATTATCACTGTCAAGTGGAGTGAAGTCCATAGGTTTAACAATTCCAACATCAACAAGGCCGGCATCTATTCCTTTTTCTTTAAGTTGTTCAATTACTACTTTTGCAGTGGAAAGCATTTTTCCACAAGCCCAGATATCAATTGATCTTTGAGGGATTAACCTTATATTTTTACCGTCAAAAGTTGACGTAATGTTTTTATTGTATATAGTGTTTCCCCTAGGATATCTGATAGCTACGGGAGCATTTAATGATAAAGCATATTGAAGCATTTCCTCAAGCTGATTGCCATCACTAGGTGTAAGAACAGTCATATTTGGCATTGATGAAAGATAAGAAATGTCAAACATTCCATGATGTGTTTCTCCATCAGCTCCTACACAGCCAGCTCTGTCAATTGCAAAAATAACAGGCAGGTTTTGCATGCATACATCGTGGAGAATCTGATCATATGATCTTTGCAAAAATGATGAATATATGCATACCACTGGTTTCATGCCGCCCTTTGCAAGTCCTGCGGCAAAAGAAACAGCATGTTCTTCTGCAATACCAACATCAAATAGTCTGTCCGGAAAGTCTTTTTTAAAAGCCCCTAAACCTGTTGCTTCACACATTGCTGCAGTTATTGCAACTATCTTATCATCCTCTGCGGCCTTCTCAGTAATAAACTGACCCATCAAAGAAGAAAAAGATTTTTCATCAGTTTTTTTTGCTGTAACTGCACCTGT
>CALZMV010000137.1 GCA_945788655.1 uncultured Clostridia bacterium
CCGGTATTCCACTGGACTCGTGCCATCGATGATCCTGAGTCCATAGATCCTGTATACAGAGGTCTGAAAGGCGTTCCAAAACTGGACTCGGGCATAAAAGTCCTCTACAGCCTTGCAAGCGGCATCGTCATCAATCAGCATTCCAATATCAACGATACAAAGCGCATTCTCAGAACTCCCGGAAAGCTGGATTGTCTTGTTCTTTCCGACCTGTTCATGACGCCAAGTGCCAGATTTGCAGATATTCTTCTTCCGGGCATATCATTCTTCGAGCTCAGCAACATTCCAAGCACCTGGGCCGATGATGACTATCTGCTGTATAACAATGCTATTACCAAGCCTCTCTTTGGAGGTCGTTTTGAATATGACTGGATAGCCCAAGTGGCAGAAAAGATGGGCTTAAAAGAAGAATTCGACGACGGATGTCCTGATAACGAAGGCTGGATCAGAAGAGTATATGAAGAATGCAGAATCAGTGAACCTGAACTGCCTGACTACGATTCCTTTAGGGAAAAGGGCTACTATATATTCAAAGAACATAAGCCTAAGGTTGTCTTCGAAAAGAACATAAAAGAAGGTATCCCTTTCGATACCCCTTCGGGTAAAATCGAAATCTTTTCGAAGACATTATATGATCTTGGCAGACCTGAGGAAATCCCGGGCACTCCAAGGCACATATTCTGCGCCGAAGGTCCTGAAGACCGGTTCAAAGCCAAATATCCTCTTCAGCTCATTGCATATCACACAAAGAAGAGATGCCATTCACAGCATGACCAGAACAAGCTCCTTCAAGAACTTGACCCAACTGCTCTGTGGATTAACCCTGCCGATGCTTCTGAAAGAGGCATTAAGACAGGCGACATGGTGGAAATATTCAACGACAGAGGTATCATACGCATCCCTGCCAATGTTACCGACAGAATCGTACAGGGCGTTATCGCCGTCAGTGAAGGCGGCTGGTATAAGGAAGCGGCTGACGGTGCTGACATCGGAGGCTCTATAAATGTCCTTACAATGACAGATAAGGCAACTCCGATTGCCAACGGCAACCCTCAGCATACTAACCTGGCAGATGTAAGGCTGGTTAAATAACCCTGTTCAATGGCAACAAACCAGAAACGATAAAACCCCGAAAACCTTGTAATCAGGAATTCGGGGTTATGTTTTTTCTTAGCTGCAGGCTGCTTCGTCAGCCTCGCGTCTTTCTTCAATTGCTTCCTTCAGAATCATATCTTTAACCTTCATTAGACGAGTCTGATTACCACGTTCGTTTTCATCAAGCTTCATCATAATGTACTTTATGGTCATTTCAAGCTGAGGAATCTTTACATATTCCAGCGCATTTACACGACGGCGTGTTTTTTCAAGTTCGGCTGCAATCATGGCAGCTTCCTTTTCCTTTGCCGCAAGTTCAAGCATAGCAGGCAGAACCTCCGCCAGGCCTGTTACTGCACTGTCAAGTTCACCGGAAGTTGATGCAAAGCCATATGGATAGATATCGCTTGCATCTTCGGCAGTGGTCTTGTAACCAAAGACAGGAACGTTTACGCTCATGATGTTCTTGTTTCCAACTTCAAGGTCTACGCCCTGTTTTGGGAACATAAGAGCTTCCTCCATTACCTCCTGGCTCATAACCGCACTTGCAACAGAAAAGCTGTCATAAACCTCAGAAAGCTGTTTTTCAACTTCTTCTCTGAGCTTCATATTTTCCTTTGCAAGTTCAAGGAATCCCTTCATAAGCTGGTCTCTCTTATCCTTCATCAGCTTATGGCCTCTTCTAGCTGTTACGAGTCTTTTCTTCAAGGTCGTAAGATTCATTCTGGTAGGATTCACATTTAATCTTTCCATAATGTCTCCTCGCTATTTTACATCTTTTCCAAGATATTTTTCGATGTATTCGTCCTTGATTCTCTTTAATTCGCTCTTTGGCAGTAATTCAAGAAGCTTCCAGCCTATTGAAAGAGTTTCTTCAATAGTTCTGTCTGTATCGTATCCCTGGGATACGTACTGCTTTTCGAAGGCCTGAGAGAACTTAGCATATTTTAAGTCAGTTTCAGTTAAGGCTGCTTCACCAAGAATTGTTACCAGTTCCAGTGCTTCCTTACCTTTCGCATATGCTGAGAACAGCTGGTTCATAGTGTCAGCGTGGTCTTCTCTTGTCTTGCCCTTACCGATACCCTTATCCTTAAGTCTTGATAAGGATGGAAGTACGTCGATAGGTGGCTTTAAGCCCTTACGATACAGTTCTCTTGAAAGGATGATCTGTCCTTCTGTAATATATCCTGTTAAGTCAGGAATTGGATGAGTCTTGTCATCTTCAGGCATTGTAAGGATTGGAATCATTGTGATAGATCCGTCATATCCTCTCTTACGGCCTGCTCTTTCATAAAGTGTAGCAAGGTCAGTGTAGAGATAACCCGGGTAACCTCTTCTGCCCGGTACTTCCTTTCTTGCTGCGGAAACTTCACGAAGAGCTTCTGCATAGTTTGTAATATCTGTTAAGATAACGAGTACGTGCATTCCAAGGTCAAATGCAAGGTATTCTGCTGCAGTAAGTGCCATACGAGGTGTAGCGATACGTTCTACAGCAGGGTCATTTGCAAGGTTCATAAACAGTACTGTTCTGTCAATTGCACCTGTTCTTCTGAAGTCAGAAGCGAAGAATTCAGCTTCTTCGTGGGTGATACCGATAGCCGCGAAAACTACGGCGAAGTTTCCTTCGTCACCTCTTACCTTTGCCTGACGGGCAATCTGAGCTGCAAGGTCAGCATGTGGCAGACCTGAAGCTGAGAAGATAGGAAGCTTCTGTCCTCTTACAAGTGTATTCAGACCATCGATAGCAGAAACACCTGTCTGAATGAACTCAGAAGGATAGTCTCTTGCGGCAGGGTTCATTGGAAGGCCATTGATATCCATGCTCTTTTCAGCAATAATCTCAGGACCGCCGTCCTTAGGACGACCCATACCGTCGAATACTCTACCTAACATATCAGGTGAAACTGCAAGTTCAGTACCCTTACCGAGGAATCTTACTCTGCTTTCCTTCAGGTTGATACCTGCAGAGCTTTCAAAAAGCTGAACCAGCGCATTGCTGCCGTTAACTTCAAGAACTCTGCAAAGTCTCTTTTCACCATTCTGAAGTATGATTTCCCCTAATTCGTCGTAAGTAACATTTTCAACGTCTTTTACGAGCATTAAAGGTCCTACAACTTCACTTATAGTTTTATATTCCTTAATCATCGTCTTCGTCCTCCCCAATTGTCAGTGCAGAAATTGATGTCTTCATTTCTTCCATAATCTTTTCATATGCTTCGTCGATATCCTTTTCTTCGATATACTTAAATCTACCGATGGATTCTCTTACAGGAAGCTGCATAAGAGCATTGAAGTTTGCACCCTTTGCAACACCTGTTCTTGCATATTCATGGAAATTGAGGATTAACTTAAGCAATTTATACTGCTTGTTTAATGAAGTATAAGTATCTACATCGTGGAATGCATTCTGATGCAGATAGTCTTCTCTAATTGACTTAGCTATTTCAAGCTTTAATCTGTCTTCGTATGATAATCCGTCGACACCTACCAGCTGAACAACTTCCTGAAGTTCTGCTTCTTCCTGAAGAAGTGCTATAGTTCTTTCTCTCAGCTTAGGGAATTCCTTGTCAACGTTTTCTTCATACCATGCAACAAGCTTGTCTACATACAGTGAATAGCTCTGCAGCCAGTTGATTGCAGGGAAGTGTCTCTTGTATGCAAGGCTGGAGTCCAG
>CALZMV010000138.1 GCA_945788655.1 uncultured Clostridia bacterium
CACTTCAGAGGAATGTTTTCGTCAAGCTCCTGGAATGAACCTAATGAAAGAACTGTAGCGCCCGGTTTAAGCCATTCATACATTACAAGCGGCTCGTCTGCTATTGTAACAGTAATGATAAGGTCAGAACCCACACAACATTCCTCATTGCTCTTTACAGGTGTAACCTTAACATTTAATTCGCTGTTAAGCTCTTCCGCACATTTTACAGCAGCTTCCCATCTGATGTCTGCCACCTTTATTTCTTCAAGTTCCTTGCAGCTCTGTGCGATAGCTCTTGCGTTCATTCTACCCTGAACACCTGCTCCTATTATTCCTGCCACCTTAGTATCGTTTTTGGCAAGGTACTTGGATGCTACGCCGGCTGAAGCGCCTGTTCTGATATCTGTAATAAAGCTTCCGTCCATTATAGCAAGCACTTCACCTGTTCTTGCCTCATTCAGAATGATAACTCCGCCTATGTATGGGATTCCCTTTTTTGCATTATCGTTAAATCCCCATACCCATTTAATACCGGAAATATCCAGATCTTCTCCTATGTATGCAGGCATTGCATTGTATGATCCGCCATATGGAGGCCAATCATTGCTTTCTCCTGTATCAAGTGTAATCTTGGCAGGCATGTTAACATGATTGTTTGCATGTGCTGCATATACCTTTTCAACAATCTCGATTGATTTTTTCATATCAAGAATCTTTTTAACATCATCTTTTGAGATAAGTTTTACATTATTCATTTTCATTTCCTCCTGATTTATGATAAATATTTAGAAAGGACCATATCCTGTCATTACCGCTATAGCAAGTACTATGCATACCCATACTGACCATAAGAGGACCAGTGGAAGCGCATATTTAAACCATTTTTTAAATGATACACCTGCAAGTCCGAGAGAAGCCATCAGTATCGGATGAACAGGAGTAATCATATTCCAGAATCCGTCTCCGCATTCAAACGCAAGTACAGCTGTCTGTCTTGTTAATCCCAGTACATCTGCAAGAGCAGACATTATAGGCATTACTACAACAGCCTGACCGGATGATGACGGAATAATAAAGTTTACAAGTCCCTGCGATATATACATTCCCCAAGCTGCAGCAACTTTTGGCAGGTGGCTGAGAGGAATTGATGTTGCATATACGATGGTATCCAGAATATTTCCATCCTGCAGTACAATCAGAACTGCTCTTCCGAAGCATACAAGCATAACTGCCGGTGCAATATCTTTGCATCCTTCAACAAATTCATTTATTGTAGCATTGAAATCTCCTTTGAAATAAATCATTCCTACAACTATTCCCATTACAAGGAATACTGCTGCAAACTCTGCAAGATACCAGTCATACTTTATAACTCCAAAAACAATCACTGCTATTGTAGCTGCAAGTATAAGAAGAATTACTCCATCTGTGTTGTTGAACTCTCTTTCTTCCATATTTCTTATATTCTCAGGGAGTTCATTGAGATCAATAACTTCTCCGCTCTTTTTAAATTTGCGACCGTAATTTAATGTGTGAACTATAGCAATAATCAGCGCTCCCGCTCCCAGAAGAACTCTAAGTCCCAGACCTGAGAAAATAGGAAGATCGCATATTCCCTGTGCTATTCCTGTATTAAACGGATTCAATGCACCTGCAGAATATCCGCTGTAAAGTCCTACTACAGCCATAGCAACACCCACTACGGGATCGTAGCCCATCTTTATTGCAACAGGAACCAGAATAGCTACAAGAGGAATGATTTCCTCACCCATTCCGTATGACATTCCGCCTATAAAGAATGCAGTCATGATAACTGCAAGAAGCAATCCTTCACGTCCGGAACTCTTCCTGATAAGTTTATTAAGCCCTGCTGTAATAGCTCCTGATTTTGTCATGATAGCAAATGCACCGCCTACTACGAAAATAAACCATGCAATATCGGAAGCATCAAGCATACCGTTATAGATGGACTGCATAAGCGACATGAAGCTTGTTGGGTTTGCATCAGTAGAAGCATATGTGCCTGCAACAACTACAGTTCTTCCCGTTGACTCATGAACCGCACGCTCAAACTGGCCTGCCGGAACAATATAAGTGCATATTGCTGATATTAATACGAGAATAATCAGCAGAGTAGCTGTGTCCGGAAAACGGAATTTAAATTTTTTCTTTTTTTCCTGATTGTCCATTTTTTTCCTCCTGTTTTCTTCCCCTTTTGCCTTATTTATGATTTCGTTCTAATAAACTAGCACAAAATGTGCCAAACTATAAAACCGTGTATTTATCAGTGTTTTTAATATTTTATAATTTATATTTCTCAAAATGAAAACATCAAAAACAGTTTTTTATCATTTTGAGAATTCCTGTTTTTCCAAAGACGGCCAAAGCCGCCATTTATTGCATCACATATTAAAAAAAGCCTGTGCCAAACTAGTAATGTAATAGGAGGTGAACAAAATGTCATTACAGGATAAGATGAATGTTAATGCAAAGCCTGCATTAAACAGCTTAAAGACAGAAGTCGCTAACGAGCTTGGCTTATCTAACTACGAACAGACTGATAAGGGAAACCTTACTGCTAGACAGAACGGTTATGTTGGTGGTTATATGACTAAGAAGTTAGTTGAAATGGCTGAAAGACAGTTAGCCGGAAAATAACCTATAAGATTGGATAAATTCAAAAAAGGCCCGTCTTAACAGAGGGTCTTTTTTGTACTTTTTTATAATCTGAGCTGTATCTTTTCACCAAACATTTTTTTGACTCGCTTTTTCAGTTCCGCATGTTCCGGCATTTCAAGCTCAGGATCTTGATCTATCAGGTCACGAGCCACATATTTTACCTTTTCAAGCATGTCAGCATTCTTAACAAGGTCTGTAATATTAAGTTCCGGAAGTCCGTGCTGTCTGGTGCCGAAAATCTCTCCCGGACCCCTCAGCTTCAAGTCTTCCTCGGCTATCACAAATCCGTCCTCTGTAGAGCACATTATCTCGTTTCTCTTTCTTGCAGTCTCGCTGTCTGAACCGCATATCAGGATGCAATATGACTGGTGACCGCTTCTTCCTACTCGTCCCCTTAGCTGATGCAGCTGTGCCAGTCCGAAACGTTCACAGTTTTCTATTACCATTACAGTGGCATTGCCTACATCTATTCCAACTTCTATTACAACAGTAGAAACCAGCACGTCAATATTACCTTCGGCAAAGGTTTCCATAACAGCATCTTTGTCCTGCTGCTTCATGGCCCCGTGAACCAGTCCGATTCGCAAGGCCGGATAAGCTTTGCAGAGCTCATCGTATATCTCCTCGGCAGATTTGCAGTCAATAGACTCGGACTCTTCAATGAGAGGTGCAACCACATAAGCCTGTCTTCCTTCTTTAACCTGAGCTTCTACAAAATCATAAATCTTTTTGCGGCTGTCTTTGTACCTCAAAAAAGTTCTTATAGGTTTTCTGCCCGCAGGAAGTGTATCTATCACTGAAATGTCAAGATCGCCATAAAGGATTACAGCCAGTGTCCTTGGAATCGGCGTCGCCGTCATTACCAAAATGTTTGGATTCTCACCTTTTTGTGCAAGCAATGTCCTCTGATTTACCCCGAATCTATGCTGTTCGTCGGTGATTACCAGTCCCAGATTGGCAAACTCAACATCGGGCTGTATGACTGCATGAGTTCCCACAAGTATGTCAATCTTCCCTGATTTAAGGTCATCCAGTATTTCTGA
>CALZMV010000139.1 GCA_945788655.1 uncultured Clostridia bacterium
TAAGGACCAACTATGTTCTCTACGAGTTTTTTTACTGTTGTGCTTTCTGACATCTTTATCTCCATTCTGCATAAATGCGAAGTATTTGTATTTTTCAAGGCTTATTATAACACAAATATGGTTTACTTTGTCTCCTTTGAAAAGTATAATATTTGTAAATATATTTAAATTTTAAGAGGTGCAGTTTGGTTATTTATTTTAGTGGAACGGGGAACAGCGAGTATTGTGCCGAATTCATCGGGGCAAAGCTTGGATACGAAGTAGTTAATTCCTTTGACTATGTTAAAAATCAGATAAGAGGAGAATTTACAGCAGAAGAACCATGGGTTTTCGTTGCACCAACCTATTGCTGGCAGCTTCCTCACATTTTTGAAGACTTTATTAAGAACTCATCCTTTGAAGGAAACAGAGACGCTTACTTTGTAATGACCTGCGGAAGCGACATAGGCAATGCAGGAGCTTCCATTAAGAAACTTTGCGAAGAAAAAGGCTTCTGCTACAAGGGCGTTGCAGAAATCGTGATGCCTGAAAACTATATCGCAATGTTTAGAGTGCCTGACAAGGAAGAAGCAAAGCGAATTGTAAGTGCAGCATCTCGCCCATTAAAGAAGGCAGTGAAGCAGATTAAAGAAGGACAATGCATTGAGAACACAAAGGTTAACTTTATAGACAAAATCAAGACCGGACCGGTCAATCCTATTTTCTATAAGCTGTTTGTCAAGGCGAAGGCATTTTTTGCTACAGATGAGTGCGTGAGCTGTGGTAAGTGCGTGCAGCTGTGTCCGACAAACAATATCAAGCTGGTAGAGGGCCGGCCTGTCTGGGAAGATAAATGCACTCATTGTATGTCATGCATATGTAAATGCCCTGCGGAAGCCATAGAGTACGGCAAAATCAGTTTGGGCAAACCCCGCTATCAGTGCGTTGAATATGCAGATAATGTTGAAGTTGCGAAAAATACAGATGCAGACAATACAGATGCAGACAATATAGAATAAGTTATCGTTTCAGTCTAAGAATGGAGGTACGGCATATGAAGCAATTATTACATGAATCGATTATTTTTGCCAACAAGGCACATAAGGGACAGCTGCGCAAGGGAACAGACATCGACTATATTTCCCATCCTATGGAAGTAATGCAGATCCTTACTGCAATGCAGGCTGATGACAATCTGATTATTGCCGGAGTCCTCCATGACACCGTTGAGGACACAGGCACTACGGTGGAGGAAATTGAAGAAAAGTTCGGTGATGATGTGGCAGCTTTAGTTGCACATCACAGTGAAGACAAGAGCCTCAGCTGGATTGAAAGAAAGACTCAGGTTATAGATGATCTTCAGCGGGCTGACAAGAGAACAAAAATGCTTGTTCTGGCAGATAAGGTTTCCAACATGAGAAGCATGTATGCAAACTATCTGGAAGTGGGCGAAAAGCTTTGGGACCGCTTTAATGCACCTAAAGAAAAGCAGTGCTGGTACTACAGCAAGGTTCATGACGCATTATGGGATATCAGCGAATTTGAGGATATTGCGCCTATTTATGATGAAATGACAGAGCTTTTCAAAGAAATCTTCGTAACATACAGGGCAGACAAGGAGGCAGGCGTCTTATTCCAGCTTTCTGCAACTGAAACGCATATTCTGACAAAGGGAATTCCTACATGGGAATTATCCGACGAGGAACCATCGGTTTTCACTGAAGAAATTTCGAGAGAAGAGGCAGAAAGCCTTGAAGAAGAGTGGAGCCAGGTGTTCTGGGACTGCTGCGATGCAGACCTTAATGACTTTGAATGCATCCTGGTTGATGAAGATACCAATTATGCAAGTATAACAATCAGCGATGCCAAGATGACATTCGAAGGCCATGATGTGGGTCTTGGATGCAATATCATTACAGGCGGAGATGAGTACAGATATTATGTATCCCTTGATTACGAGGATACCTATGATTTCATTTGTCATCTCAGAGCAAAAGGTGGCATAGAAAGACCGCTCTATGAACTGATGGTTGAAAATTTCGGAGGAACTGAAGCCTTCACAAAATTTATGGATTTCTGCAAGAAAGAAGATATCAAGTACGTATTCTACTCCTTATGATGCAGAGATAAGAGGACATAAAAAGTGAGTAATTCATTAGGAACAGATAATATAGGAACGCTCCTTAGAAAATTTGCAATTCCAAGTATTATTGCAATGATCGTAGGCGCATTATACAACATTGTTGACCAGTTTTTTATCGGACAGAGTATAGGTGAACTTGGAAATGCCGCAACCAACGTGGCATTTCCTGTTACTACCTGCTGCGTGGGGCTTTCCCTTATGATAGGGGTGGGCTCCGCATCAGCATTTAATCTTGCCATGGGTCGCGGTGAGAATAAAAAGGCACTGTTTTTTGTTGGAAATGGTGTTTCTTTACTTTTAGGAACAGGTTTTGCTCTATTTCTCATTACAGAGCTGTTTTTGGAACCCATTCTGCTGCTTTGCGGCTCGCCTGAAGAGGTCCTTCCATATGCAAAGGAGTATTTGAGCATTACGGCTCTGGGATTTCCTTTTTTTATGCTTTCAAGCGGTGGATCCCATCTGGTTCGTGCAGATGGAAGCCCAAATTACTCCATGACCTGCAATCTGACAGGGGCTGTTATAAATACGGTTCTTGATCCGATTTTTATTTTTGCACTGGATATGGGAATGAAAGGTGCAGCCCTTGCAACAATAACAGGTCAGATTGTGGGAGGCATAATGGTTATCCGCTATGTGAGAATGTATAAGGCCGGAAAGATAACGAGGGAGCATATGGTTCTAAGAAGAATGTACGGGGGATATGCACTAACCTTAGGACTTGCACAGCTGGCAAATCACATGTCTATGATGCTGGTACAGATAATACTTAATAATTCCCTAACATACTATGGAGCACTTTCCATATATGGTGAGTCTATTCCGCTGGCATGCGCAGGCATTATCAACAAGGTGGGATTTATGTTCTTTTCCATATGCATCGGAATAAGCCAGGGAATGCAGCCTATTGTGAGCTTTAACTATGGTGCAAAGCAGTATGATAGAGTCAGAAAAGCTTTGAAAATAAGTCTGCTTGCAGGAACAGCCGTATGCACCTTTGCATTTCTGCTGTTCCAGATATTCCCGCGCCAGATAATAGGATTATTTGGTGATGGCTCTGAACTTTATTTTGCATTTGCTGTAAAGTACTTCAGGATATATATGTTCTGCACTTTTTTGAACAATATTCAGCCGCTGGCCTCCACATATTTTACATCCATAGGTATGCCGAAGAAAGGAACCATACTTGGGATAACAAGACAGCTTTTATGCCTGATGCCTCTCATTGTGGTGCTTCCAATGTTCTTTGGCATAGACGGAATCATGTTTGCAGGACCTATTGCAGATTTTCTGGCGGCATGCATATCTTTAGTTCTGATAAAAGGACAAAAAATTGAAAAATAAACAAAAAAATACTACTTTTTGTGTTGTTTTGTGATATATTTAGAAAGTTGAGGTTGAGTAATTTGAGTTAAAGAAAGGATTTTAGGATTTTTAAAATGGGATCATTTAAAGATATTCAGGAAGCCAGAGATTTTTTCACAAACGACAGATTTGCAACCGAAAACGGTATGTTCATAGACAGCATAGGTGAAGACTTTGCAATCTGCAGTATG
>CALZMV010000140.1 GCA_945788655.1 uncultured Clostridia bacterium
AAACAAAGCCTCTGAAGGAAGGTATCCGACATTCTGCAATATTGCTTCCTTTTCATTTATAATATCCTTGCCAAAGATTTCCGCATTGCCGGAGGTAGGTGAAATAAGCCCCAGCAATGTTCGAATGGTGGTGGATTTGCCGGCCCCATTAGGTCCTATGAAGCCAAAAAACTCACCCTCATCTACAGACAAATTAAGGTCTGTTATTCCACGGGCTTTCCCGTAATATTTTGTCAAATTATTTGTTTTAATTGCTTCCATGTCATCACTCCTTACGTAGATAAACGCTCTTCCAAAATTCCATCAGCTTGGTAAAATCCTTCTCCATCTGGTCAATGTTCACATTGCCTCTCTGAACCATTTCCCATAGATAGCCCTCAGATGCCCAATACATCTCACGGTACATCATGGGAATATCAAGCCCCGGAATAAACTGGTCGGGATTCAAATTTAGCCTTGTCTTATCGGCTTTCAGATTGAAGTATTTGTGGTAGCTTTCCTGAACGGCAGCAGATATTTCTTCATCCTTTTCGTAAAAGGCTTTGATGACGAAGTTACCCATGTGTGGGTAAATACGGATTATCTCCATCTTAGCCCGCATGCCTTTTTCCATACTCTCAAACAAGCCATTTTCTTCGTAGCAACCGTATTTTGTAAGATAATCTATGGTCATCTCTGCACATTTATCCCACAGAAACAGATACAATTCTTTTTTATTGTGAAAGTAATGAAAAAGCAAGGATTTGCTTATTCCTGCAGCCTCTGCAATCTCGCTCACAGGACTGTTTTTATAGGAATTTTGTGAAAACACCCGATATCCTGCATTTATAATTGCCTGCTGCTTTTCTTCGGGCAAGAAAAAAAATCTTTCGTTCATAGTATTGCCTCCGTTAACCGCTTCGGTCAAATTTATTTTATCTTCATTGACCGATTTTGAGAAGACCCATTTTCATATATGCCTACAAAAAGAGCAGCCAGACGCTGCTCTTTAATGTATCTGAAAATTATTTTAAGTAAATACGGCTTTCACTTAAAAAAATAAGCCCGGGAGATAAAACCCCGGGCTTGGTAAGTATCTTTTATTTACTTTTTTAGAACAATGCTACAACTGCACCTTCGTACTGCTTGTTCATGAATTCTTCTACTTCGTCAGACTGAAGAGCCTTTACTAAAGCTTTAATCTTATCGCTTTCTTCATTTCCCTTAGCAACTGCAATAATGTTTGCATAAGCCTGTGCTGCTTCAGAGTCACCTGCTTCTTTTGCGATTGCATCAGCAAGCTTTAATCCACCATCGATTGCATAGTTACCGTTGATAACTGCCATGTCAACTGTTTCTAAAACTCTTGGCAGCTGTGCTGCTTCCATTTCAACGATGTCAAGCTTTAATGGGTTATCAATGATATCAACCTTTGTAGCAAGGAATCCAGCTTCCTTGTTCAGTTTGATAAGACCCTGTGCTTCTAATAATTTTAATGCACGACCTTCATTTGTACCATCGTTTGGAACTGCAATCTGTGCACCTTCTTTTAAATCTGCAATCGCTTTAGTCTTTCCTGCATATAATGCGAATGGCTCATAGTGGATTGTTCCTGCACTTACTAAATCAGTACCGTTTTCTTCGTTATAGTTATTTAAGTAGCTGATGTGCTGGAAGTAGTTTGCATCTAATTCCCCTTCAGTTACACCCTTGTTAGGAAGAATGTAATCGTTGTATTCTACGATTTCTAATGTGTAACCTTCTTTTTCAAGGTCATCCTTAATGATTTCCAATACTTCTGCGTGTGGAGCAGGAGTTGCACCTACTTTAATAACATTTGCGTCATCTCCGCCTTTACTGCATCCTGTGAAGGCAAATACAGTTCCAAGTGCCAGAACTAAAACTAATAAGCTTGCAATTTTCTTTTTCATTTCTTTCTCTCCTTTTGTATATTATTTTAAGCGCTTATCTAATTTTTTCGCTGTCATCATACCGATTTCCTGGAAAATCTGAACGATTACAACGATAATAACAATTGTTACCAGCATTATTTCGTTGTTGTAACGATATAAGCCGTAGTTTGTTGCAACGGCGCCAAGGCCGCCGCCTCCAACGATACCTGCCATTGCAGAGTATCCCAGAATTGTGGTAATTGAAATAGCTGCACCAATCAATAATGAAGGTTTTGCTTCAGGTATAAGCACCTTGTAAATAATCTGCCATGAGCTTGATCCCATGGACTGTGCGGCTTCAATTACTCCACCATCAATTTCATTTAATGAGGATTCCACCATTCTTCCTACAAAGGGTGCTGCAGAAACTACCAGCGGTACGATTACCGAAGTAGGGCCAACCATAGTTCCCACGATTGCCTTCGTCACAGGCAGCATCCAAATGAGAAGTATCAGGAAAGGAATGGATCTGAATATATTGACAATCACTCCCAGCACTGAATTAACTGCCTTGTTCGGACATATTCCTGTTTTGCTTGTAATGTTAAGAATTACGCCAATAGGAAGTCCAAATACGTATGCAAGAAGTGTCGAAAAAACAACCATATATAAGGTTTCTATCAGGGAATCTCCCAGCAATGCAATCATTCCACTACTCAACATTTAATCCTTCCTCCTTATACTTAACATTTTTTGAATCAAGGAAATTCTTGATTTTTTCTTCCATTTCCTTGTCTTCAGGAAGCTGTATCAGCATCTGTCCATAGGCAACGCCCTCAATATTTTTGGTGTTTGCACCAAGTATGTTAACATTTATATCTAAATCTCGGCTAAGACTTGAGATTACAGGCTCGAAAGCTGATGTTCCATCGAATACAAGTCTTAAGCAGCGGAAACCTTCTGCCTCAGGTACGCCTTCATTCTTAGGTAATATCAGCTGCTTAGCTATCTGTGATTTAGGAGATGTAAATACTTCCTTAACAGGACCCTCTTCTACAATGCGGCTCTTATCGATTACAGCCACCTTATTGCAAATCTGCTCTATAACCTTCATTTCGTGAGTGATTACAATTATTGTTACACCCATCTTTTCGTTTATTTCTTTAAGAAGGCTTAGAATCTGTGCAGTAGTGTTAGGGTCGAGGGCGCTTGTAGCCTCATCGCACAGCAGCACCGACGGATTTGTGGCCAGAGCTCTTGCTATTGCCACTCTCTGTTTCTGTCCTCCGGAAAGCTGTACAGGATATGCTTTCGCTTTATCCTCAAGCCCCACAACCTTTAAGAGTTCTTTTGCCCTCGCTCTAGCTTCTTTTTTGCTCACCCCTGCGATTTCCAGAGGATAACAGATATTGTCAAGAGCTGTTCTCTGGCTCAGTAAGTTGAAGTTTTGGAAAATCATTGACATTTTCTGTCTCTGCTTTAGAAGTTCCTTTTTGCTTATTGCACCGAGGTCTGTTCCGTCAAAAATTACCTGCCCTGATGTCGGTTTTTCTAAAAAGTTTACACAACGAATCAGCGTACTCTTTCCTGCACCGCTTAAGCCAATAATACCGAAGATATCGCCATCTTCAATTGTCAGGTTGATGTCCTTAATTGCTACTACCTCACCGGCACTGCCATTGTAGACCTTGCTTAAAGATTTCAATTCAATCATATGCTTTAAGTTTTCCTTTCTAAAAAAAATAGCAGAGAGTGCGTATACTCTCTGCTTATGTATTACCTTTAATCTGACGTAG
>CALZMV010000141.1 GCA_945788655.1 uncultured Clostridia bacterium
TAACTCCCTGCTTTTTCAGCTTTTCAAAGATTCCTGCAAGAGTTATCTTAAAAAACGGGTCAAGTCCCTTTGTAGGTTCGTCCAGCAGCAGAATCTTTGGCTCCAGCAGCAGTATTTTACCGAGGGCAAGGCGCTGCTGCTCTCCACCCGAGAGATCGTATGGATGCGACTTGCGTAAATGACCTATTTCCATCGTTTCAAGCATTTCTTCAACTTTTATTGCCTTTTCTTCAGCGGTCATCTTTCTAAAATACAAGGCCTCTGCTAATTCTTCCTCAACGGTTATCTCTGTAAACAAGGCTTGAGGATTTTGAGGCACCATGGCTAAAATTTTCCCTGCAATTTTATCGTTGTTTTCCTTGCATACTTTTATGCCATCTACTGTGATAGTTCCCCTCTGAGGCTTAACTATGCCCGCAACGGTCTTTAAAGTGGTTGATTTACCTGCTCCGTTACCGCCCATGAGGCAGAAAAGCTCCCCTTTTTTTACCTCAAGGTTAAGCCCTCTCAAGACTTGTCCTGAATTTTTTTCATACTGGAACCACAAATCCTTTATGGAAATAATGGGGTTCTCAATCTTTTCAGTATATTCATCTTTTTTGTTGCAAATATGTTCCTCTTCTTTTGGTACCTCTAGAATTGCTTCCAGCCACAGTCTGCCGTCCCTAATTGTTAGAGGTGCAATTTTCTTGCCGTCCCCTGTTCGATATAGTCCCTTTTTCATTTCACTTCCGCCACAGGCAGAAAAGATCTTCATAACAGAGGGCATGCCGTAGAACATAGGATGACGCTCTTCCACATTTTTTCCACCAAGGAAATCCCCTGTCTTCCATGGAGTTGCAGCAGAAATCACTTTGCCTTTATCCATGACAACAACGCGATCTGCCATTGGAATAAGGTCCTCAAGCCTGTGCTCAGAAATAATAACGGTGGTGCCTAAATCTCTGTTTATCTTATATACTGTCTTCAGAAACTCTTCTGCTGCTATGGGGTCAAGCTGAGATGTAGGTTCATCCAAGATCAGCACCTTTGGCTGCATAACCATTACTGATGCCAAATTTAAAAGCTGTTTCTGACCTCCTGAAAGTTCAGAAACGCTCTTTCTAAACCACGTCTGCATATCAAAAAAGCTGGCCATTTCTGCAACCCTTCTTCTGATTGACTGATTATCAAGGCCCAGACTTTCAAGGCCGAAGGCCAATTCATGCCAAACCTTGTCTGTAACCAGCTGGTTGTCGGGATTCTGCTGAACAAATCCAATATCAGTAGTACTCTTTCTGTCGTTAAGTTCTGAAATTTCTATGCCCTGATACAGCACCTGCCCGTCCTTTTCTCCATAAGGTATGAGATTTTTCTTCATCTGACGAAGAAGAGTGCTCTTGCCACAGCCTGATTTGCCACACAGAACAATAAATTCAGATGATTCAACATCAAGATTTATGTTCTCCAATGCAGGCTTATCCGCAAGAGGATATTTAAAAGTTAAATTTCTGATCTGTATGCTTGCCATTTCTTTTCTCCCAAAACATCGATTACCAGTGGTGCTACCAGCAGCAGTATATAGCTTATTAATGTTATCATCTTCATAAGGTCCCAATTACCAAGGTCTATTACAGGATAATAGTAGATTGAAGTTTTACCTAAAGCACATCCGACAGATGCGATAATACCTGTGACAAGAATATAGGCTGTAAGCTTTTTATCTCTTGAAGTAAATTTGAATAGGTGGAAACTGCTTCTTCCGTGTAATCCATAACCTCTTGCTTCCATCGAATCAGAGGTTTCAATTGAGGCTTCAAGTGACCATGAAACCAATATGGACGCTTCTTTTATCAACTGTCTTGCTTTTGCAAAAATCCCCTTTTCCACATGTCTTCCCATACATTTTTGTCCCATGGATATCTCGTTATATCTGCTCTTTAAAAGCGGAATAAACCTAAAAATCATGGATAATGTCAGACCAAGCACAGGGGCCGCTTTTCCAAAGAGATATATAAATTTATCTGAAGTCATTACCTTGTTAAAGCATGTAAACCAGATTATCACAGAAGATATCATTACCGCTGCAGCAAGTCCATACACAAAAGCTTCAAGGGTAACTCTGTTGTAGTTCAGATAAAACAGCACTGTCGCACCATTATGGGTAAACAGAGTGTTGATAACAGCCATGACAATCATTACCGGAATTGTCATAAGCAGATTAAATCGTACAGCTTTTTTACCATTGAGCAATATTGACCATGCCCAGCTAAATGACAATGTTACAACAAGAAAAACCGGATCGATGGAAAACATGGTAATTCCTATTGCAAACACAAAAAATATGAAATTTACTACAGGGTGATAGCCTGCAAATTCTGCATCTTCACCAATCCCGTTTTTGAACATTTCTTTCATTTTCTTTTCCTAAATTTGCTTCGATTTTTATCCCTTAAAAGGAGGTGCACCCACATCTGTGCCTAATCCTTCACATGTATATAACCATTCTATCACGTCACCATCGCTCAGATAATATGATGAGCATCCATAGTTTGGGAACCAGCCATTTACTCGATACATCCAGCCACTTTGCGGTCCGCCATCGAATTCATAAAGATAATTTATACCCATAACATAATAGGATTCATATAATGGGGTATATTTTGATTCAAGCTGTATTCCATTGTTCCTGCAGACTGTGTTTAAAACATCAAAGACAGTATTATCAGTAGTCCCTTTGTATGTAGTGGTGTTCAAGATAATACCGTTTGACGGTATATATCCGGCAATAGCAGGGTTTGTAAGCTTACTCATATCTCTTGACAGAGTATCACACCTTATGCTGATAGTAACTGTAACCTTTTCCTCCTCATCAGGCTTAAATGCACTGTTTCCTCCGTTGGAAGCTGTCGGGTCTTTTGAGTTATCAACAGCCAAGTCTTTCGATGAAGGCTTGGTGCTGCCCGAAGAAGGCTTGATGCTGCTCGAAGAAGATGGTTTATTTCCCTTTGAAGCTGAAGAGGTTTCACTGCCCTGCGATGTATTTTTTTCTTCACTCGAAGATTCTATTTCGCTCTGACTGTCATTTTGTTCAGCCTGATTCCTATCATCAGCTGTTTCTTCACTTGTTATTATGTTACCCTGTCCATCAGGAAGCTTACTATCTTTATTCTCAATATTGAGCCCTACTGCAGTAGACACCACAATAACTGCAGCAAGTGCAATCAATGTATATTTTCTAATTTTTTTCTTTTTTAATTCCTTTTTTAATTCCTCAAATTCCTCAGAAAAAAATTTATCTTTTTCCATTTATCCTCCTAATTTTGGTGTTCTTTCTATAGTTAGGATGGCTGAAAGGGCTGCAGCATCTACTGCAGCCCATATAATTACCTTTGTGATTACCTTATTAAGTAATTACAAATTTCGGGGCCGCGCAGGGGTTTAAACTCTATTCATCAATATAGCATATATAGGGTGTTAAAACAACCGCTTACTCAAGCTCTATGACTGACTGCCCCATACCATTTTAGTGCTGGCTCTGTCTTCTTCTTAATGTTATTACACCTGACATTGCTACTGTCATAATTACAAGCCAAGATACCATGTTGTTTGCATCTCCTGTCTTTGGTGCAGTTGTTTGTACAGGCGCATCACTGTAAACCAATGC
>CALZMV010000142.1 GCA_945788655.1 uncultured Clostridia bacterium
GGGGAGGCCTCTGTTGTGATGTTAAACCCGGCTTTCCTCATCTGTGTTTCAAAAGATTTTGTACCCATGAGATAAATCAGCTTATTGGAGGCGAACGATCCATGCTTCTTATTAAGAAAACGAATAGTTGCATCAACAGAAGTCATAAATTCACTCTCAGATGCTTTGATTCCAAGCTTGGCGAGCTTTTTCACATAGGCATCTACACTCTTTGATGAATTGTTTGTCATAAAAATATACTTTCCACCTTTTTTTACAATGGATTCAAGGAATTCATGCACTCCATCAAATAAATAATCATCAAGATAGATTGTTCCATCCATGTCAAGGAGAAAAAGTTTTTTATCCTTCAGGCTCATCATTTCACCTCATCAGTTTCCTTAAAAAATATTCAGTGGCTTTCTTCGTTCTTTGACCTCGTCAGGGATAGGAATGTTATTATTTTTCCTCGTTGCCCACCACACGCGGTTAAAGCTTACACCAAGGCACATTACCCACGCAAGGAACCAAAACCAGAACATGAGCGCCACAATATTGGAAATTGAACCGTAAAGTATATCGTAGTTAGCCGATAAACTAGTATAAAATGTGTAGAAATATGTCACAGCCCAAAAGCCTATGGCTGCAAAAATACTTCCCGGAATAATGTCCCTAAAAGGGACCTTCTTGGTAGGCAGCATATAGTAGTTGCTGGATATCATTAAAAAGTACAAGAATACGGCAATAGGCCAGCGCAAGAGAACCCATGCGGCTCTGGAAATATCGTCTCCTATTACATCTCCAAAGATAATATTTACTATTATTTCTCCATAAACAAGCACCACCAGAGAAAATCCCACGGTAAAAATCGTCATGAGAATATTCCTGATGGATTTTAACCTATCGCGGACAAAGCCTTTTCCCACAACTTCACCGTCTGTCAGAGTATAATTAGCTACTCTTATCAATGCAAACTGAACTCTGGATGCGGACCACAAGGCTATCACAGCCAGAACCAGATTGTTTATTCCCGATGGAGAATACTCAAGCATGCCAAGCAAATCCTTGCCACCTTCGGCTGATACGTTTTCAGTAACCCATCCCTGAATTTCATTAAGGGATAAGGAAAACAATCCGAGAAGCTGCGAAAGCAGAATAAGTATCGGAATTATGGAAAGGAACAGCGAGAAAGCGATCTGTGCTGCAACACCCTGATAAAACGGATCTTGAAACTGCGCAATCAGCATAATAAACAGGGACTTGATTCTTTTGCCCAGTTCAATAGCATTTTTCTTCATTTAAGCATTTTCCCTTTCTGCAAGCAGCCTCTCCAAGACCTCAAGGGCCTTGGCTCTATGACTTATTTCATTCTTTTCTTCTTCAGAAAGCTGTCCGAAGGATTTGTCATATCCATCCGGTACGAATATTGGATCATATCCAAAGCCATTTTCTCCTGTAGGCGCCTCAATTATTCTGCCCGGACACTCGCCGCGAGCAACCAGAGTTTCACCGCCTGGGTATACCAAAGTAATAACAGAGACGAATTTTGCCTTTCTGTCTTCCCCTGAAAGCCCATCAAGGAGCTTCAGAAGCTTCTCATTGTTCTTGCTGTCATCGCACTCTTTACCTGCGAATCTTGCAGAATAAACTCCGGGCGCACCTCCAAGATAATCCACCATAAGTCCTGAATCGTCAGCAACGGTTATTTCACCACAGGTCTTCATTATCTCATATGCTTTTTTGTAAGAGTTTTCTTCAAAGGTTTCGCCATCCTCCTCGATTTCAAAATCAGGAATTCCTGCGTCCTTTCTTGATACAACCTCCATACCAAACTTGCTCATAATGGTCTGTATTTCTTTAATCTTATGAGCGTTTGAGGAAGCGGCAATAATTCTCTTCATAAATACAATTCTCCTAATACTATAATTCTCCAATAATTTCTTTCTGTTTTTCGTGCAAATCACTGCAGCCCTTGGCAGCTAAAGCAAGAAGCTCTGTAAGCTCCTCAGGGCGGAAAGGTCTCTCCTCCCCTGTTCCCTGTATCTCGATATATTCTCCTTTATCTGTCATTACCACATTCATATCAACCATTGCTCTTGAATCCTCCTGATAGCAAAGATCAAGAATGCTTTCATCATCTGCAATACCTACGCTTATTGCTGAAACAAAGCCTGTTACGGGAACTTCATCGATCATACCCTCAGCCTTCATCCATTTCATAGCTTCAACCATGGCAACAAAGGAACCTGTAATGGACGCCGTTCTGGTGCCTCCATCAGCCTGAATAACATCACAGTCAATCCATATTGTGCGTTCTCCCAGCTTTGTCATATCAACCACAGAACGAAGTGCTCTGCCAATTAGCCTCTGAATTTCAACGCTTCTTCCATCTGTCTTGCCCTTATCTCTCTTCTTGCGTGTGCCTGTTGAGCCGGGAAGCATGGCATATTCGGCTGTTACCCAGCCCTGTCCTGTTCCCACAAGATGTCTCGCAGTTGTGTTTTCTACAATAGCTGTACATATAACCTTAGTATTACCCATTTCTATTAAAACAGAACCCTGAGGGCTCATAAGATAGTTGTTTGTTATTTTAACCGGTCTGATCTGGTCATTTAATCTGCCATCAAATCTCATTTATTCCACATCCTTTACAAAGTTATTCCATTATAGTATACCATAGAAGCATCAGATTTACAAAAGGAAAAGCTGACAGGCTTGCCTTTCAGCAGTAGAACGAATATAATGAACCTTAGACAAAGTGAGGAGGAAATCAAATGAAAATAGTAGTTTTAGATGGATATACAACAAATCCCGGCGACTTAAGCTGGGATGCACTGGAATCTCTCGGCGATGTAACAATTTTCGACAGAACATCCCAGGAAGATGTGATAAAAAGAATCGGTGATGCAGAAGCAGTTTTCACAAGCAAATGCAGAATAACAGGGGATGTTATGGATGCTTGTCCAAACATTAAATTTGTTTCGCTTCTTGCAACCGGATATGATAACGTAGATATTGAAGCGGCACAAACAAGAGGAATTGCAGTTTGCAACATTCCTGCATACTCCACCGAATCTGTGGCACAGCACACATTTGCGCTGCTCCTTGAGCTTTGCTGCAACACAGGTAAACACAATCAGTCGGTTCAAAACGGCGAATGGGCCAAAAGTCCTGATTTCTGCATGGTTCAAACACCTATTTTCCAGCTTAGCGGTAAAACACTGGGGATCATCGGTTATGGCTCAATCGGTAAAAAGGTAGGCAAAATTGCCGAAGCCTTTGGCATGGAAGTAATCCCATACAGTCAAAATGCTGAAAAAGCCTTAAAGGCAGATGTAATCTCCCTCCACTGCCCTGCAACTGCCGAAAACAAATGCTTCGTAAATAAAGAATTTATAGAAAAAATGAAAGATGGAGCATATTTAATCAATACTGCCAGAGGAGCCCTGATTAACGAGGCTGATCTGGCTGAAGCTGTAAAAAGCGGCAAACTGGCAGGCGCTGCCGTTGACGTTGTTTCCAAAGAGCCAATCGAGGCAGACAATCCTCTTCTCGGAGTGGAAAATATCATCATCACCTCGCACATGGCCTGGTCCTCAAAGGAAGCACGCTCAGTAATAACAACAACTGCGGCAGA
>CALZMV010000143.1 GCA_945788655.1 uncultured Clostridia bacterium
TACCTCCAAATTTCATCTTTTCCATTATATCATGGCATCTTTTATATTGCAATGCTTGAGAAAATTGCATATAATAGGAGGATAGAAATTGTGAGGTATTTATGAATAAAGTTGGGGTTTTAAACAAAGCTGAGAAAAACAGCCGTCTGCTTGAAAAACTCAGGTGGCTCTGGTGCGTTCCGTCGGCTGTAATGTATGCTGCAACACAGATTCCATTTGGAAGGACGACAGCATTTGTGCTTGCCTTGCTTTTTGGAGCGGCCTTTTTCATAATCTGCAGCAGAGGCAGAATGTATATTATCAGCGAAGATATTGTAAAAGACATGAAAGCTGTCCTGAAGGTCTTCGGACACGAAAACAGTGTTTTTGAGATTAAAAGCTACAGCTTCGGCATGGTCGTGAGAGTGTATCTGATTCGAGCTAATTTGAAAGCACCTCTTTACAGCAAGGCTGTCATAGACAAGCTGTCAAAGGGCTGGTATAAAAATATGGTCTGGATGACTCAAATAGTTGATATTTCAGAAGAATCTGATGTAAAAAGGGTCCAGAAGGAGCTTAATGCCGCAATGATTGCGGATCTTGAGAAGAAAGACCAAGAAGAGAGAGAAAACAAAAAAGCGAAGAAAGATAAAAAATGAAGAAAATAATGATAATAGACGGTCAGGGAGGTCTCCTTGGGAAGAATCTGGTTGAAGCAGTAAAAAAAGTGCTTCCTGAAGCAGAGATTACCGCTGTTGGAACAAATACAATGGCAACAACCGCTATGCTTAAGGCCGGAGCAACGAACGGTGCAACCGGAGAAAACGCAGTGGTGGTTGGAGCAAGAAAATCGGACATTATCGTGGGACCTATTGGGATTGCCATTGCAGATTCACTGCTTGGAGAAATAACTCCCAAAATGGCCAAGGCAATAGGTCAGAGTGAAGCAATGAAAATTTTGCTTCCTGTAAACAAGTGCAACAACATTGTAATAGGTGTGGATGACAAATCTACATCTGAACTCATTGCTCTTGCAATTGAAAAAATCAGAGAATTAGCAGAAGCTTAAGATACCAGAAGGTACAGGTCAGGCCCTGAAGGACCGGCTTGTATCTTTGTTTTTTTGCCTTGCTGATGACAGGAGGAGAATCCTCACAGGCATTACGAGGCGGAAAGGGTTAATAAAAATGAAAAATCAAAAGACACAAGTTTATCAAGTAACTATTTCGGCCATGTGCCTTGCACTGGCACTATTACTGCCTTTTTTAACAGGTCAGATCCCAAGTATAGGAAGCATGCTCTGTCCTATGCACATACCGGTATTGCTGTGCGCATTCTTTGTAAGCTGGCAGTGGGCAGGTCTGGTGGGATTTATCGCACCGCTTCTCAGATTTGCATTGTTTTCCATGCCTCCTATGCCTTTCGGCATTGCCATGGCTTTTGAACTTGCAACCTACGGAATTGTCGCAAGCATTTTGTATAAGGTGCTGCCAAAGAATAAAGTTAACATCTATGTTTCACTTTTAGGCGCAATGGTAACAGGCCGTGTAGTATGGGGAATAGCGAGAATGGTAATTGCAGGAGTAACATCTAACCCGTTCACATGGCAGATGTTTATCGGAGGAGCATTGCTTCAGGCGATTCCCGGAATTATCCTGCAGATAATCATCATCCCTGTAATTGTAATGGTAGCTAAGAGGCAGAAATAATGAAATTTAAAGATATTCTCAGACAACAGATAGTGAATCATCCGTCTATGATGCCGCAGGATGTGGCAAAACTCTGTTTTCAGGCGACTTATGGAGCTGAACATCTGCTGGAGGATGTTAAAAGGGCTGAAGCCTTTTTCTATGACGAGTATGAACTGACCGAGCCGGGTGACAAGCCTGTTTGCGAGGCAATTTCTGAAGAGATTGTCAGAGTCAACTTTGCAGGCTGGAAACAGTCAGGGCTTGATGAAAAAATGCTTTTCAAAGCCTTTTGTGAGTCAGCACGGGAGATATCAGGAGAAACACAAAAAAGAGATGATGAATTCCGGCAGAGAACTGAAATAGTCCATGAAGTTTTGCAGGAGGCTGAAAGGGATGATTACGTTAAATTGGATTTTTCCCTTGATGACTGGAAGGAATATCTTGAACAATACAGGCAGGGCGGAATAAGGCCTGTGCATCACAGCAGCAGATACAGAGAGGCTGAAAAACCTGCCTACAGAATAGTAAAAAAAGAAATATTGTTAAAATACCTGAAGGTATAGGTTAACAAGAGACCATGGGATGGCATATTAATACTAATGCAGCAGATGTCACTTCTATGGTCTTTTTTATTATTTTCAAGACAAATTTCAGGTCTATTTTTGTTTATGTATACAAAAAATATTGAAAAATACATGTGTATGTAATATAATAAAAGGCTAGATACATAAGATTTTGACTATAGACTTTGGAGGAGACCTAAGATGGGTATAAAAGTAGCTAAGTTCGGCGGCTCATCTGTTGCCGACGGTATTCAACTAACAAAAACTAAGCAGATTATTGAGCAGGATCCTGACAGAAAATTTATCGTAGTTTCAGCACCCGGTAAACGCTTTGACAGTGACAACAAGATTACAGACCTGCTTTATCTGTGCAAGACACATATTGACCATAATTTACCTTACGACCAGGTTTTCCAGGTTGTTGCAGATAGATATATGGCTGTTAAGCTTAATCTCGGCGTCGATGTGGATCTGATGGCACACCTTGATGAAATAAGAGAAACCCTAAAGAAGAACCCGACAGCTGATTACATCGCATCAAGAGGGGAATACTTAAACGCTGTTCTTATTGCAGCCTTTCTTGGTTACGATTTTGTAGATGCAGCAGGATTAATAAAATTTGATGCCAAGGGAAGACTTCTCATTGAAGATACAGACAAGGCATTAAAGGAAGAGTTGGAAAAGCATGAAAATGCGGTTATTCCGGGATTTTACGGCTCAACACCTGATGGCAACATTAAGACTTTTTCAAGAGGAGGTTCTGACATTACAGGATCCCTTGTTGCAAGAGCAATAGGAGCAGACGTTTATGAAAACTGGACAGATGTTTCGGGATTTTTGATGGCTGACCCAAGAATCGTTAAAAATCCTAAGCAGATTGCAAATGTTTCATACAAAGAACTTAGAGAACTTTCATATATGGGAGCAAGCGTTCTTCACGAAGACGCAATTTATCCTGCCAGAATGGCAAACGTTCCTATCAACATCAGAAATACAAACAAGCCTGAGGATCCGGGCACAATGATTACTGCTGAGGGATATCACCACGGCATGGATGACGATGGTCCGATTATCACAGGTATTGCAGGCAGCAAGAACTTTACGGTAGTTGCTCTTTACAAGAACATGATGAGTGCAGAGAGAGGTTTTGTAAGACGTATTCTTGGAATCCTCGATGACTATGACATCAACTTTGAGCACCTTCCAAGCGGTATTGACACAGTATCCGTAGTAATGTCAAACGATTCCTTGGGAGACAGACTTGATGAGGTTCTTGATGCTTTCAGACAGAGACTTCAGCCTGACAGCATAGATGTCTTTGAAGATATGGCATTGATTGCAAC
>CALZMV010000144.1 GCA_945788655.1 uncultured Clostridia bacterium
ACTGTCCTATGATTCTCGCAGGATTTATGGCTGTAAATGGTGATGGCAGCGTTGTGTTAAAGCAGCATTTCGCTGAAACCCCTGAAGAGGAGCCATTGCTCCTGGCAAAGCTTGCTGAAGATTTTACTGAAGTTGATTATGTCTTAACCTATAATGGTAAGCACTTCGACATACCTTTTGTCGAAAAGAGATCTCAGAGGTGCAGATTCAAAAGTACCATGTGGAACATTCACAATTTAGACTTATATCTTGTTCTAAACGGTCACAGCGATCTTAAACATCAGTTAAAAAATCTTAAGCAAAAGACCGTTGAAGAATATATGGGTCTTGTTAAATCGAGAGATGACCTAATAACAGGAGCAGAAAGCGTTAAGCTATATGAAGACTATGCAAAATGTCAGAATGCTTCTCTTAAAGCGGAGCTTGAAAGTCAGATACTGCTTCATAACCATGATGACCTGCTTCAGCTTTATCAGCTTCTGCCTGTCTTAAAGAAGTCAGACATTCACAAAGCCATGTATTCCCTCGGATTCCCTATCAAAGGACTTAAAGGATGGCCCACACTGAATGTCTGCAAGATAAGGATTTCAAACACATCGCTAATTATTGATGGCAAGTATTCAGGAACGGGATTCTCATATATGTCATATGAAACCTTTGGTAAGAGCTACTCGTGCCGGTTTGATGATGACAATACATTTACTTTCTCTCTAAATGTCATAAAGCATAAAGGAAACCTGTTTATACATCTTCCATATTTCCTTGCCGATTATGATGAATTAACTAAATTCCCAAACTACACCGATGACTTTATTATTGCCGTGCATGATGGCAAGATAAACCACATGGAAGTAAATTCCTTTATCAAGGCATTCTTTAGAGAATTTATGAACGAAACAAGCTGCCCTATATAGTAAGGCAGCTTTTTTTCTATAGTTCTCTATCTTATTATCATTTCTATTTTTTCCTCATACATGCTGTAATCTTCACCATTTTTCTTAAGTTCGATAGCCGTTCTAAGAGCAGCAAAATTTTCTCTGTTTATAGGAAAAAGCTTTAGTGCTACGGCCCCGATGATAAGACAAAGAGCAGGCATCAATATAAAAGAAGCATTTAAAAATGACAAAACGCTTTCCGGCTGAATTGAAAGTGAAGGATTAAAACCTGAAATTTCAAAAAATATACCAAATAGCTGTACCATTGCTGCAGTAATCAGTGTTCCGAGTACTGACACTAAGGATGTAATATCCCCTTCTCTCCTCTTTCCGTTAACAAATTCATCTACTTCTACGATATCATAGAAAATTGAGCTGCTTAGCTGCCAGAACCCTGTGGTTACAAAGGCAAGAAGACCTACATATACAGCGCACCAAACTACACTTCCCGATGCAAGAAAGAATATCAGTATGCCCGATACACCGCACAAAGCCATTGTGACCATCTGCTGCCATGCCTTGTTTCGAACCATAGCCATCTTGTCTACCAATGGTGTTGCAGTAATGAAAATCACAATTGTAAATACATAAATGTACGAAGAATACCTGTTGTCCAGTCCCAAGTTGTACTGCAGGAAATATATTGTTCCCACATTATTTAAGGCAAAAGCGCATGAAAAAGCAGCTTTATATAAGACCAGCAGTTTCATTGCTTTCAGATGCAGCAGTTCATAGTAGCTTGAGGCAATATGCTTAAAAATGTTTTTTGTCTTTGTTGTACTGTCCTTGATTTGGGATTCCTTTACTAAAAGTATGTTTCCGGTCCAGCTTATAGCACAGATAATTCCGAGTATTATACCCATTGCCTGCCAGCCGCCTTTTCATTGCCTGAAAATAGGTCGAGAATAACAAGGGGCATTATGTAACCAACAGCATTGCCAGCAATTGAAAACAATCTTGAGATTGTTCTGAGTCTGGTTCGCTTGTCATAATCGGTAACGATTTCAGCACCAAGAGCGTTATATGGTATTTCATAATTTGAAAAGAAAACCCTGAAGAGCACCGCAAATGTCAGGTAATAACATATCTTCACAAATACAGGTGCATCAATGGTTCGTGTAACAAGAATGATTATTGGCAGCATTGCAGCAGCCGAGACACATAAGAAGGGTTTACGCCTTCCCATTTTTGAAGTACATACGTCGGAAAAGCTTCCAACAGCCATACCATAAACTACTTCCACCATCAATGCAAGTGCAGAAATAGATGTTGCAGTGGCCGGATTTAATCCTACGCAATTTGTCAGGAAAACCACAAAATATGCTGACATGAAATAGTATGTCGAACCTAATCCCAATGATCCTAATCCATATCCTAATGTCATCATGATTCTTTTATCGTAAGCGGCGCTAAGTCCACTTTTATTACCTTTTTTAATTCATCTAATGATAGCTCTATCTGATATCCTATTTTACCTGCACTTATGCAGAACGTATCGCAATTAAGAGCAGACTCATCAATAGTTGTCCTAAAGAATTTTTTCATTCCGATTGGAGAGCAGCCTCCATGTATATAACCTGTCAGCGGCAGCAGTTCCTTCGACTTGATCATTTCAATAGATTTTTCTCCAACAGATTTTGCTGCCTTTTTTAAATCCAGTTCCTCTGCTACCGGTATGACAAACACATAATTCTTTTTTGTTTTGCCAACAGTAACAAGTGTCTTAAAAACCTTTGAAACGTCCTGTCCTAATACATCTGCCACTTCCACGCCGGAAATAGCGTCTGTATCACCGTAGTAATGGCTGTTATATTTTATTTTTTTCTGATCCAGTATGCGCATTACGTTAGTCTTATCAACCAATTACTTCACCTTCTTTCACATACTTCTGTTATACCACAAAACTCCCGTATATGGTATACGGGAGTTTTGTTTTGAAGAGTTTTTATTAATATAGTGTAAATGAATCAGCTTATAAATAAGTATCTATTATATTCTAACTTTTTCTTTATTTGTCTTCTTTTGACTTTGCCGACTTAGCTGATGCAATAACAAGGCTTGACAATGTAATCAGAGCCAATGCATTTGGTAAAACCATAAGCTGGTTAAACATATCTGCAAGTTCCCAAACTAAATCGTTTGATAAGCATGAACCTAAGAAGATAAATACTACAGCTATAATTGCATAAACCTTTGCACCTGCTTTTCCGAAAAGATAAGTTGCATTTACCTTTCCGAAGAAGTGCCAGCTTAATATTGTTGAGAAGGCAAAGAAAGCAAGGCAAATCGCAACGAAAAGATTGCCGACATTATTACCGAATACCATTGAGAATGCCAACTGTGCCATATTTGTCTTATCAACACCATCTGCCGCACCACCTGCCAATACACCGTTTCCGGCATAAAGAGTTGAAATTACAACTAGTCCTGTCATTGTAAGCACTACAAATGTATCGATGAATACACCTACCATTGCAACTACGCCCTGATCGTGTGGTTTCTTAACATTTGCCATAGCGTGTGCATGTGGAGTTGAACCCATACCTGCTTCGTTGGAGAAAAGACCTCTCTTAGCACCCTGGC
>CALZMV010000145.1 GCA_945788655.1 uncultured Clostridia bacterium
AGGCAGAGGTCTGCAAAACCTTTATTCCCCAGTTCAAATCTGGGTGTCGCCTCCAGAAAAGAGAGATGCAATTGTGTCTCTCTTTTTTTATTTCTATACGAGGCGGCTCGCCTGCTGATTTCGACTGCCGAAATTAAATTGTTTCAGCAAAAGGCCTACTGTGAAATAATGGTTGAAAAAATATCATTGTGGGTATATTGTATAAATAAACAAAAGTTTAATTTTAAATAATAAGTTTTAAAATGGAGGTAGGAAAGATGAGATATACCCCTTCACAGGAGCACGAGAATCTGCGTGCTGTAATCCGAGAATTTGCTGAAACTGAAGTAAAACCTATTGCATTTATGCTTGACAAAGAAAACCAATTTCCTAAGGAAGCCATTAAGAAGCTTGGCGAAATGGGATTTATGGGAATACCTTTTGAAAAAAAATATGGTGGTGCAGGACTTGATGCCATTAGCTATGCAATCGCAGTTGAAGAGCTGGCAAGAGTGGATGGTGGTACAGGAGTAATTCTATCTGCACATACATCCCTAGGAGCATATCCAATTTATGCCTTCGGCACAGAAGAACAAAAAAAGAAATACCTTGTACCTTTGGCTAAAGGCGAAAAAATCGGAGCCTTCGGGTTGACTGAACCAAATGCAGGAAGTGATGCGGGAGGAACCGAAACAGTAGCTGTTTTGGAAGGAGATCATTACGTCCTTAACGGAGGAAAGATTTTCATCACCAACGGTGGGGAAGCAGATACATATGTTATTTTTGCCGTTACTACACCGGATATCGGAACCAGAGGAATAAGTGCATTCATTGTTGAAAGAGGCTGGGATGGATTCACATTCGGTGATCATTACGACAAGATGGGAATTCGCTCATCTGCTACCGCTGAACTAATATTTAACGATGTTAAGGTTCCTAAGGAAAATCTGCTGGGTAAGGAGGGCGAAGGATTTAAAATAGCTATGTCCACTCTTGACGGCGGCAGAATCGGAATTGCTGCACAGGCTCTTGGTATAGCACAGGGAGCTTACGAAAACGCATTGGAATATTCCAAGGAAAGAATCCAGTTTGGTAAGCCTATTTGTCAGCAGCAGGCCATCGCATTTAAGCTGGCTGATATGGCAACTAAGATCAGATGCGCAAGACTACTGGTGTATAGCGCTGCAGAACTTAAGCAGGAACATATGCCTTACGCAATGGAGGCTGCAATGGCTAAACAATATGCGTCTGATATTGCACTTGAAGTAGTAAACGATGCACTACAGATTTTCGGCGGTACTGGTTATCTTAAAGGAATGGAAGTGGAAAGAGCATACAGAGATGCCAAGATAACTACAATCTATGAAGGAACCAATGAAATACAGAGAGTAGTAATTGCTTCTCATATTATCGGCAAGATGCCTAAGAACGAGAACGGCGGTCCTCGCAAAACTGCGAAAACCCCAGAAACAGGCATCCGCAAAAAAATGATTTTGAAGGATGGCACCAACGAAGAAAAAGTAGCAAAGCTGGTAGAATGTCTAAAGTCTGACGGCTATGATTTTACCGTTGGAATCGATATTGATACCCCTATAACCGAAGCGGAAAGAGTTGTCAGTGCCGGCAAGGGCATCGGTGGAAAGGAAAACATGAAGCTTATTGAAGATCTTGCTAGGGCAGCAGGGGCAGCAATAGGATCATCAAGACCTGTAGCTGAAACACTGAAGTATGTGCCACTGAACAGATATGTGGGAATGTCCGGACAAAAATTCAGGGGAAATCTTTATATCGCATGTGGAATATCCGGAGCAATACAGCACCTGAAGGGAATTAAGGAAGCATCGACTATAGTAGCAATAAACAGCAATGCAAATGCAAAGATTTTCAAGAATGCCGACTATGGAATAGTTGGTAAGGTGGAGGAAATTTTACCTCTACTGACCAAGGCACTTGACACGGGAGAACCTAAGAAACCTGCACCTCCAATGGTAAAGGTAAAGAGAGCAATACCTGTTAAGGAAGCTCCATCTTGGAAATATTATGTATGCAATGGCTGTGGCTATGAATATAACCCTGAAGTGGGTGACCCGGACAATGAAATCTATCCGGTAACATTCTTTGACGCGCTGCCTGAAGATTGGACTTGCCCTGAATGTGGCGAAGAAAAGACAGGCTTTGTGGAAGTGTAGATTAAGGAAAGGATGAGAAAAATGTATTGTTATAGAAAAGTTACAGACGATTTATATTGGATTGGAGCAAACGATCATAGATTGGCGTTGTTCGAAAACGTATATCCTATTCCTAGAGGAGTATCATACAACTCTTATGTTTTGACTGATGAGAAAACCGTCCTTTTCGACACAGTAGACTGGTCTGCATGCAGACAGTTTCTCGAAAATTTAGAAACCGTACTTGATGGAAAGCCTCTTGATTATATGGTAATTAACCATATGGAGCCGGATCATGCGGCTTCAATAGAAGAGGTGCTTATTCGCTATCCCGATGTGAAGGTAATAAGCACTGAAAAAGCATTTCTTCTCATGGGACAGTTTGGATTTACTGTCGATGACAATAAGATAATTGTTAAAGAGGGTGACACTTTCTGCTTTGGCAAACATACTGTTGCCTTCGTAGAGGCACCTATGATACACTGGCCTGAGACTATGGTGACTTTTGATACTACAAATGGAGTTCTATTTGCTGCAGATGCATTCGGCTCCTTTGGTGCTTTGGATGGAAGACTTTTTGCAGATGAGGTAAACTTTGATCGCGACTGGCTTGATGATGCCAGAAGATATTACACCAACATTGTTGGTAAGTATGGACCTTTTGTTCAGGCACTCCTTAAAAAAGCAGGAGCCTTAGATATTAAGTACATCTGTCCTCTTCATGGACCTGTTATACGTAAGGACTTTGGATATTTCATAGAAAAATATGACAAATGGAGCCGTTATGAACCGGAGGAAAAAGGAGTATTAATTGCTTATGCTTCAATGTACGGAAATACAGAAGCTGCTGCTTGCCTGCTTGCTTCCAAGCTGTGCGAGAGAGGCATGACAAACATAGCCCTTTACGATGTTTCAAGTACCCATGTATCACACCTCATTTCAGATGTTTTCAAGTACAGTAACTTGGTTCTGGCTTCAGTAACTTATAATCTGGGAATATATCCTGCGATGCACAATTTCTTAATGGATATGAAGGCACTTAACGTGCAGAAGAGAACTGTAGCTATTATCGAAAACGGTTCCTGGGCATGTAAGTCAGGAAGCCTTATGAGAAAGTTCCTTGACGAAGAAATGAAGGAAATGACCATTCTGGATGAACAGGTAACAATGACATCGTCTCTTAACGAAGGAAATTTGGGTGATATGGATGCATTGGCTGATAGAATTATCGAGTCTATGGATCTATAGAAAAACAAACAATTAAATAGAATAACTTATGTGAAAGTTAAAAT
>CALZMV010000146.1 GCA_945788655.1 uncultured Clostridia bacterium
TCTCCCTGACCCCTGACAAATCAAGCTTTCGGGAGAACGCACCGTTCAAGAGTTCCCCCTAACCGGACCGTCTTTCGTATACAAAAAAACACGCCCCGTTTCTTGAGCGTGTTCTTTTTATACATCTGATAATTCCTTTAATTAATCGTTTTAACAAAAAATCGATCCTTTATCAGCCCGGTGGCCAGGTCATCTTTCTCTTTCCTAAAATGTGGAAGTGAAGATGCTTTACAGTCTGGAATGCGTCTTCTCCATTGTTGTTTACAACTCTGTATCCGTTTTCAAGACCTAATTCTGCAGCAATCTTTGGAATTGTGCACATGATATGTCCCATAAGATCCTTATCCTCTTGTGTAACTCCGTCTAAAGAAGCGATGTGCTTTTTAGGGATTACAAGAACATGAACAGGAGCCTGGGGTTCTAAGTCGTGGAAGCAAATGATCTTATCATCTTCATAAGCCACATTTGATGGTATTTCGTGATTTGCAATCATGCAAAAAATACAATCTGCCATTTATATCTCTCCTTTCATTCCTTCCTTATATTTTTCAAGAAGCTTTACTTCTCTGAAACAATTTAAATCTGCATCTGTGCCCTTGACATAGACTTTAATGTAGTTGTCTGTGTAGCCCACCAGATAATCGCCTTCCCATTCTTCGAAGAGAACGGTTCGTACGGATCCGCTGCATTTCTTAAAGAATTCTTCAGAAGCTTTTTCTCCCGCTTCCATAAGTCTTGTCACTCTCTCGTTCTTCACCTGAGACAAAACCTGTTCCTTCATCATGGCCGCAGCAGTTCCTTCTCGCTTTGAATATCTGAAGGCATGCACCTTGCAGAAGCCTGCCTTTTTTACAAGTTCCAGACTATCCTCAAAATCCGCTTCCGTCTCATTTGGAAATCCCACGATTATGTCTGTTGTGATTCCATAAAGGGGATCGCACTCTCTTAGCACTTCGACGATATCAAGATATTCCTTCTGTCCGTAAGGTCTGTTCATAAGTTTCAGCACATGGTCGCTTCCGCTCTGTGCGGAAAGGTGCAGGTGGTGACAGAGCTTATCATATTTCATCAGTCTTCTTACATATTCTGCGTTTATTACTGCCGGTTCAAGGGAACTCAATCTGATTCTGAAATTCCCTTCAATTTGGCAGATTGCCTTAATAATGGACTCAATGCCTTCTTCTGCTGCCCAGCGAGGATATTTTTCACTAAAACCTTCTTCTGTTCCGTATAAAGCCGTATTTATTCCTGTGAGAATTATTTCTTTAAATCCCTTTTCTATGAGGGTTCTGGCTTCTTCAATAACCTCTTCAGGATTGCGGCTTCTTACCTTGCCTCTTGCAAATGGAATGAGGCAGTAGGAGCAGAATCGGTCGCAGCCTTCCTGAATCTTGATATATGCTCTTGTACGGGATTCCATAGAGGTGATAATGCCCTTGTCCTGATACTCGCACAGTTCTTCGTATGCTTTTATATGAGTTTGCGGAGCTTTCTTTTCCATAAACTCCTTCACATATCCAAGTAAATTGTTCTTCTCCCCTGTACCTGCAACAATGTCTACCTCAGGAAGTGCTTCAATCTCTTCCGGCTTAATCTGGGCATAGCAGCCTGTCACTGCTATTATTGCATCGGGATTACCCTTTTTCATTCTTCTGATATACTGTCTTGACTTCCTGTCGGCAAGATTTGTTACAGTACATGTATTTATAATATATACATCGGCAAAATCCTCTTCGCCCACAGCCTCAAAGCCTTCTTTGACAAACTGCTGGCGCATGGATTCTGTTTCGTATTGATTTACCTTACAACCTAAGGTATGGAATGCTACCTTCATCTCATCATCCTTTTCGTTAAACTAATACGCTTATTATATCATAAGCCACCCTCTTTAGGAATAGAATATTCTGGAGGTGTTCTCTGTGAAAAAAAGACTAAAGCTTTTGGGCATAACATTTTTAATCTTTGGAATATGTCTCGTATGCGGCCTTGTAATTCCGTCAGATTCAGCCGTATATCCTGTCGGCGGCAATATTATGGTTCCTGCAGCCACCGACACGAGAACATCAGTAGAACTTCCTGTTTTGATGTACCACAGCATTTCTGAGGATTCTGCCAAAAATGAATATAATATTACTCCACAGGCTTTTGAATCTGATTTGAAATGGCTTAAGGATAATGGGTATACCACAGTATCGGCAAAGCAATTGGCTGATTACGTTGAAAATGGCACCATGCTGCCCGAAAAGCCTGTGCTTTTAACCTTCGATGACGGATATGAAAACAACTATACCAATGCCTTTCCGCTTCTTAAGAAATATAACATGAAGGCAGTTATCTCCCTTATCGGTAAGGACATGAGGCTGAATGAAAATCAGCTAAAGGAAATGCACGATTCAGGTCTTGTGGAAATCGGCAGCCATACATATGACCTTCACTCCATCAGCGGTGATGTCAAGGGTGCAGATAAAAAGCCCGGAGAAACCCAGGAGGAATACAGAAAAAGATTAACTGATGATCTTCAGAAAAGCATAGATGAAATCACGCGGATTACAGGCGAAGCACCTATAGTCTTTGCATGGCCCTATGGCGCATATCCTTTAGACAGAAGTGCCGACCAGATACTGAAAGATTTAGGATTTAAAGTAAGTCTGACCAGCTACCAGATCAAAAACAACATAGAAAAGGATAATCCTGATAGTACTCTTGGTCTAAGACGCTTTTTGAGAACTCCTGATTTTGACATTAGCAGGATTATTTGATAAAATAGTCCCAAACAAAACGGAGGTGGAATAAGATGTCAAAAAACAGAGAAGAAAAAGTTGCTGATGTAACAGTTAATGTAGATGTCTCCAAAATTGTAAGAAATGTCGGCATTGCAGGTGTATGTATCGTTGGAATTATTTTCGGCTGCAACACATACCGTAAGGTTCTGCAGTGGAAGAGAGAAGAAATGTAAGCCAGGAAACAAATAGTCCGAAGCCTTTGACGGTGCCCAATCCGGCACGTACTCACAAAGCTTCGGACTTTTTATTTTTTGCATAAACAGAGCTTTTATGTTCCTTTACAGTTCCAGCTCGTACATGGTCATAGCAAGAGCTGCAGGACCTGCAGTTTCCGTTCTTAAAATTGTCTTGCCAAGGGAAACCCTTTCTGCTCCTGTTTCATCAAGGGCAGCAACTTCCTTGTCTGCAAAGCCTCCTTCCGGACCGATGATAATGGCAACGTTCTTAGGCTTTTCACCTGAATCTGCGATTTTTCTCAGGCAGTCCTTGATAGTTCTTTTATCCTCATTTTCGTAAGGGAAAAGTATCAGGTCGTAATCCCCTAGCAT
>CALZMV010000147.1 GCA_945788655.1 uncultured Clostridia bacterium
ATCTTACAAAGATTTCTGACCTTGTCAGAGCTCGTACATATCAGGCATTCTTTGCGCTGATTTTCACGGCTATTATCTACTTCGTGATTTCCGGAGCTCTTACGAGAATTGTTGGAATGATAGAAAAGAAGGTTGATCCTAAGCGCAGACCTAAGGACAAGATTCTGGAAGGAATAGAAGAAGTAGAATAATTTATAGTAGTATTAAAGCGAAACCGTTGGAATGAGGTGACCCCCAAAAGTTGGACTTTATCGGAGAGGAATTGATTTTCCTCTCCGTTTTTCATTTTTGATTAAGCAGCACAATTCATAAGGCGATATTGAACAGGGCTGTGCCATCCCAGTTTCGCCTTGATCCTTTTCTCATTGTAATACCTGATGTATTTTTCAATTGCAGCTTTAAGTTCTTCAAAGCTGCAATATGTTTCTCCGTAGTACATTTCTTGTTTTAAGATTCCAAAGAAGTTTTCCATCGGTGAATTGTCAAAACAATTTCCCTTTCTCGACATGCTCTGAAAAATCTGGTTGTTTTTCAACTCCCGCACATAAGCTTTCATCTGGTATGCCCAGCCTTGATCAGAATGGAAAGTTCTTCGATATCTGCAATCACTTGTTTTATCGATAGCTTCTTTCAAACCGGACATGATAACCTCAGCATTTGGTTGTTTCGATATCCTGTAACTTATGATTTCGAGGTTGTACAGGTCCATAAATGGATCCAGATAAAGCTTTTTAATTACAGTTCTGCCCTGATCATCTTTCTCATAGTATTTGAATTCAGATGTATCTGTAGTTATTTTCTGATGTGGAATACAAGTGTTGAATCTGCGATGAAATCTATTCGGTGCTATCGTACCAACGGATCCTTTGTATGTACTGTACTTTCGGCTTTTTCTAGTAAATGAAGTTACCTGAATGCCAAGCTTTTTAGTAATACGGTGTACTTTCTTTTTGTTGATTTTAATTCCTGCATTTAACAGAACCTGATGAATCCTTCTGTAACCATAGTTTTCATTTTCTTTTCGAATGTTAATAATCTGTGCTTCTATTTCTGCATCAGGATTTTCACGCTCGAAACGCTGCTGCCAGTACATATATGTAGATTTAGGGAAATTAATTGTTGCGAGAATATCTTTTAATTTGAATTCTCCTCGGAGGCTGTGAATGATTCTCGCTGTTTTTTCCGAAGAGCTTCCTCCTCTAAACGCAGCCTCCTCAATTCTTTTAAATAGGCGTTCTCTATTCTCAGCTTAAGAAGTTCTTCTTCCAGCTGCTTTACATATTCAGAATCTACCCTAACAGATTCTTTTGCCTGTGTCTCCTGATGAGTTTTTTTGATAGTAGACAATGCTTTTTTTCGTCCTTTCTTCCTAGGTTTTAGCGCATCAGGACCTGCAATTCTAAACTCATTGACCCATTTCGTTATTAAGGCCGGGTTTTTTATACCCTCTGATAAAGCTAATTCCAGATACGAAACCTCTGTTGTTAAATACAACTCTACCATATGAAGCTTGTATTCGAAAGAATAATTTGACTTTTGTCTGGAACGCAATAATCCTTCATCACCAAATCGCTCATAAGCAGCTACCCATCTGTGTACAGAAGAGTGGTGTGCTATTCCATGAACTTTGGCTAAATGTTCAACTCCGCCACAGCCATTCAAGTATTCATGTACAATTTTCTTTTTAAATTCAAAACTGTATTTTGCCATAAAAAAACTGACCTCCCTTAAGTTGAATTTTTAGGTCCAACTTTTGGGGGTCAGTATAAATTCCAGCGGTTTTGTTATTTTTTTGCAAATAAACCGGCGAGAAAATTGTTTTTGAAAACAAAAAAATCAAAGATTGTTTGACTTTTATAAACAAAAATGTTATAATAGCGTCCAAATTGTGTTGTTAATAATGATATTAGTACAGGAGAGAAAAATGTCGAACAAAATTAATGAAGCCGTTGAAATAAGATGGCATGGAAGAGGTGGACAAGGTGCTAAAACCGCATGTCTGATGCTTGCAGACATAGCTTTTACTGCGGGCAAGTATGTTCAGGGATTTCCCGAATACGGTCCGGAAAGACAGGGGGCGCCTATCACCGCATATAACAGAATTACTGATGAGCCATGTAAGGTTCATTCCAATATCTATACGCCGGACTATGTTGCAGTTGTAGACGAAACTCTGTTGAAGTCTGTTGATGTTGCTAAAGGAATAAAGAAGGACGGCGCATTAATCATCAACAGCAAGAGGAGTCCGGAAGCCTTAAGACCGCTGCTTAATGGATATAGAGGCCGCATCTGCACTGTAGATGCAGAGTCCATCTCCATTGAATGTCTTGGCAAGAATTTCCCTAATATGCCTATGCTTGGCGCAATTGTAAAGGTAAGCAAGGTTATCGATGCACAGGCTTTTGTCGATAACATGAGAGAATCCTTTGAACACAAGTTTGCAGGTAAAGAAAGCGTAATTGAAGGCAATATGAGAGCTGTAGTCAAGGCTATGGAGGAAGTTGAGGTAGGAGAATGATTACTAAGGCTAAAGATATAAACGAGAAAATAACATGGCAGGAGATAACCACAGGTGCAGAGATTTATGAACCTGCAACTTCATTACTTGTTGAAACAGGTGACTGGAGAGTTATGACTCCTGTGTTTAAGGAAGACGATTGCAAGCAGTGTATGCTTTGCGTTTTATATTGCCCTGACAGTTCAATACCCGTTAAAAATCACAAGAGACGTGACTTTGATCTGGTTCACTGCAAGGGCTGCGGAATATGTGCCAAAGTATGCCCTTTTAACGCTATAGAATTTGTAAAGGAGGATAAGTAATGTCAAGACGAGAAAGAATGTCAGGAAACGAAGCAGTAGCTGAAGCTATGAGGCAGATAAATCCCGATGTAATGGGGGCATTTCCAATTACTCCTTCAACAGAGATTCCTCAGTATTATTCAAAGTTTATCGCTGACGGAAAGGTGGATACAGAGTTTGTTGCTGTAGAGTCTGAGCATAGTGCAATGTCTGTGTGCATAGGAGCATCAGCTGCCGGTGCAAGAGCCGTAACAGCAACATCTTCAGCAGGTCTTGCATACATGTGGGAACTTTTGTATGTTGCAGCATCCTCAAGACTTCCAATTACAATGGCTGTGGTAAACAGAGCTTTAACAGGGCCTATCAACATAAATAACGATCACTCCGACACTATGGGTGCAAGAGACTCCGGATGGATTCAGATTTATGCGGAGTCAAATCAGGA
>CALZMV010000148.1 GCA_945788655.1 uncultured Clostridia bacterium
GGAAGAAGCAATCTCTTATACTTTCTGGAAAAGGTATACAGTCCGTCAAAGCTGTTATCCAGCGATATTGCAGCATGTGTATATTCACTTTTTGTGGCCATATATACCATCTTGGAACAGATGGTAGTGCTCTTGGTAAGCAATATATATACTGATTTTGTTTTCATAGTTTTCCTTCATATTATAACGAATTCTTTGTTTGCTTTAATACATTATATCACTAATGGCCACTAAAAACATTAAGAAATTATTACGATTTACCGTTTATTTTTTTGAATGGCCTGATAGCAGGTTGTTCTTCATTTCCCAAAGCTTCTGTGAAAGGTCAACATAATATGTCTGAGGATTTTCAAATCTTAAAGTTTCACCCCATAAAGTTTCCAGCTGCTGCTTGCAGTATTCTTTGATTTCGTCAATAGAAGGGCTTTCATATACGCATTTTCCCTTATCAAACAGCTGAACATGAAGGTTTCTTACTGTATAATTCTTAACTGTTGTTCTCTTCCATACAGCATTAGGGTCGAAGATTTCGTATTCATCCTGCTCAGGAACAGTTTCCTGCGCTAAAGTAATAACGTCACCTCTTGCCTTTCCTGTATCCTTGTCGTAAAGTCTGAAGAGATTCTTAAATCCAGGATTGGTAATCTTTTCAACATTTTCAGAAATCTTTATCTTTGGAACTACCACTCCGTCGCTTTCTAATGCAACCAGCTTATATACTCCTCCAAATACAGGTTCTGACTTCGCTGTAATTAGTCTTTCGCCTACTCCAAAGGAATCGATGCATGCACCTTCCATAATAACATCTCTGATAATGTATTCATCCAACGAGTTTGATACAACAATCTGGCAGTCCTCAAGTCCTGCGTCATCCAGCATCTTACGTGCTTTTTTTGTCAGATATGCAACGTCACCGGAGTCAATTCTGATACCCATCTTTGGAGGATTCATCTCCTTGAAAACTCTGATGGCATTTGGAACTCCTGACTTCAGCACGTTGTATGTATCTACAAGAAGGATGCAGTTTTCAGGATATATTTCTGCATATTTCTTAAAGGCAGTATATTCATCATCAAACATTTGAACCCAGCTGTGGGCCATTGTTCCTGCTGACTTGATTCCATAATCTCTTTCTGCGATTGTGCATGCTGTTGCTGCACATCCTCCTATATATGCTGCTCTCGCACCATATATTGCTGCGTCGCTATTGTGGGCTCTTCTTGTACCGAATTCCATTACAGGTCTTCCCATTGCAGATCTTACTATTCTGCTTGCTTTTGTAGCAATGAGGCTCTGGTGGTTGATTGTCAGAAGTATCATTGTTTCAACAAACTGTGCCTGAATAACAGGTCCTCTTACTGTAAGTATAGGTTCATGAGGGAAAATAGGTGTTCCTTCAGGAACAGCCCATACGTCACATGAAAATTCAAAGTTTTTTAGATACTCAAGGAACTCTTCGCAGAAGTAATTCTTAGCTCTCAGATATTCGATGTCTTCATCGGTAAAGGTTAAGTTCTTAAGGTATTCGATAACCTGCTCAACACCTGCCATAATGGCATATCCGCCGCCATCAGGCACACGTCTGAAGAACATATCAAAATATGCTATGTTATCAGCCATTCCTGTTTCAAAGTATCCGTTTGCCATAGTAATTTCATAAAAATCAGTAAGCATTGTAAGATTTAATTTGTTTTTCATTTGGATGCCTCCGTCTTTCTTCTCATACGCTATAAAAGCTTTTTCAAAAATTGTCCTGTATATGAATTATCACAGTTTGCTACCTCTTCAGGTGTTCCTGTTGTTACAACTGTTCCACCTCTGTTACCTCCGTCGGGACCTAAATCGATAATGTGGTCCGCTCTTTTGATAACATCAAGGTTGTGCTCTATTACTACCACTGTATTACCTGCATCTACCAGCTTGTCTAAAACAGAAATTAGTTTATCTACATCTGCAAAATGCAAGCCCGTTGTCGGCTCATCAAGAATGTACAGAGTCTTGCCTGTACTTCTCTTTGAAAGCTCAGTGGCCAGCTTGACTCTCTGTGCTTCCCCTCCGGAAAGCTGTGTTGAAGGCTGCCCCAGCTTGATGTATCCAAGGCCCACTTCTTCAAGAGTCTTAAGCTGCTTACTGATTGTCGGAATATTCTTAAAGAACTCTGATGCTTCAGTAACGCTCATGTTGAGTACATCGTAAATGTTCTTGCCCTTGTATTTTACTTCAAGTGTCTCTCTGTTGTATCTGTGCCCCTTGCATACTTCACAAGGAACATAAACATCAGGCAGAAAATGCATTTCAATCTTTATTATACCATCTCCGCTGCAGGCTTCGCAACGACCACCTTTAACGTTAAAGCTGAATCTGCCTTTTCCGTAGCCGCGCATTTTAGCCTCAGGGAGTCCTGCAAACAGATCTCTAATTCCTGTGAACATCCCTGTATATGTGGCAGGATTTGATCTCGGTGTCCTTCCTATCGGTGACTGATCTATGTCGATAACCTTATCAATGTTTTCTATACCCAGGATTTCATCGTATTCTCCGGGCTCATCCAAGGTCTTGTTGGTAATTCTTGAAACGCCCTTATACAGAATTTCATTTATGAGGCTGCTCTTGCCTGACCCTGAAACTCCTGTTACGCATATGAACTTTCCAAGAGGGAATTCGACATCTACGTTCTTCAGGTTGTTCTGCCTTGCACCCTTTACTGTCAGAGTTTTTCCGTTTCCTTCTCTGCGGCATTCAGGTACCTTTATCTTTTTCTTTCCCGAAAGGTACTGCCCCGTCAGTGATTCCTCGCAAGCCATTATGTCTTCTACCGTTCCCTGTGCCACAAGTTCACCGCCGTGTATTCCTGCACCAGGACCTATGTCAACAATATGGTCTGCCATGTACATGGTATCCTCATCATGTTCTACCACTATAAGGGTATTGCCGATGTCTGTAAGATGTCTCAAAGTTCCAAGAAGTTTTTCGTTGTCCTTTTGGTGAAGCCCAATGCTCGGTTCATCCAGAATGTATAAAACGCCTACCAGGCTTGAACCAATCTGAGTTGCAAGCCTTATGCGCTGGGATTCTCCTCCGGAAAGGGTCCCTGCGGCACGACTTAAAGTCAGATAATCCAGACCTACATCTATCAGGAAGCTAAGCCTTGCCTTGATTTCCTTAAGAACCTGATTTGCGATCTTCTTTTCCATATCCGTAAGCTCTAGATTTTCAACGAGTTCCAGTGCTTCCTTTATTGAC
>CALZMV010000149.1 GCA_945788655.1 uncultured Clostridia bacterium
TGAAGAAGGAAGCGCTTGCGCAAGATACACTTGGGATTACCCATCGGTTGCCGGACTGGGACATTTCATTCACACATATGAACACGATGGAAATCCTCTACCTACTTTCCAGGGTGAGCCTAGAAGAGTTGCAATTCCTGATACAGCAGAGGAACTTCTCTCGGATATCTGGGCAAATCTCAATGAAGACAACAAGATTTCAATCTATGTAAGATATGTAGATCTTGCAACAGGTGAAGTAACTAACAAAATGATCAACAAGAACAAATAATCCGAAGGGAATTCGAGATATGAAAGAATATGAATTAAAATACGGCTGCAACCCAAATCAGAAGCCCGCAAAGATTTTTATGCACGACGGAAGTGAAATCCCAATGGAAATCTTAAACGGCAGACCGGGTTACATCAATCTTTTAGATGCTTTAAACAGCTGGCAGCTTGTTAAGGAAATTAAGGAAGCACTTGGAATGTGTGCTGCCACTTCCTTCAAGCATGTAAGCCCCACTTCTGCAGCGGTTGGAAATCCAATGAGCGCAGAATTAAAGAAAGCATTCTTTGTAGACGACATTGAAGGTTTAGATGAGTCTCCAATTGCTACAGCTTATGCAAGGGCAAGAGGGACTGACAGAATGAGTTCCTTCGGTGACTGGATTGCACTTTCCGATAAGTGTGATGTTACATGTGCTAAACTGATTTCAAGAGAGGTGTCCGATGGAATTATTGCACCTGACTACGACCCTGAAGCCCTTGAAATCTTAAAGGCTAAGAAAAAGGGTGCATACAATATCATCAAAATTGATACAGACTATGTACCTGCAGCACAGGAACACAAGCAGGTTTACGGCATTACCTTTGAGCAGGGCAGAAACAACTTTAAGATTGATGCACAGCTGCTCAATGAAATCGTAACTGAAAACAAAGAAATGACAGAAGAAGCTAAGCGCGACTTAATAATCGCTCTTATCACTCTTAAATACACTCAGTCCAACTCCGTATGCTACGCAAAGGATGGACAGGCTATCGGTGTAGGTGCCGGTCAGCAGTCCAGAATTCACTGCACAAGATTAGCTGGAGAAAAGGCAGATAAGTGGCATCTTCGCCAGCATCCAAAGGTATTGAACCTGCCTTTCAAGGATGAAGTAAGAAGACCTGACAGAGATAATGCAATCGACGTTTACTTATCAGAAGATCAGGATGAAGTAATCGGAGATGGATTCTGGGAGGCACTTTTCACAGAAAAGCCGGAAAGTTTCCCAAGAGCAGAGCAGAGAGAATATCTCGCATCACTTAAGGGCGTTTGTCTTGCTTCCGATGCGTTCTTCCCATTTGGAGACAATATTGAAAGAGCTGCAAAGAGTGGTGTAAGCTTTATCGCTCAGCCGGGCGGTTCAGTAAGAGATGATAATGTTATCGAAGCGTGCAACAAGCACAACATGACAATGGCATTTACAGGAATGAGACTGTTCCACCATTAAGAGAAAGAGGGCTAACATAATGAAAATCATGGTAGTTGGTGGCGGTGGCAGAGAACACGCTATCATCAAAAAATTAAAAGAAAATAAAGGTGTCGGCGAAATTTTCGCTTTACCGGGTAACGGAGGAATTGCTGCTGACGCTACATGTGTAGATATCGGAGCAAAGGACATCGATAAGATTGTTGAATTTGCTGTAGAAAACAAAATTGATTTTGCAGTGGTTGCACCTGACGATCCACTGGTGCTTGGGGCGGTAGATGCTCTTCAGGCAAAGGGAATCAAGACCTTTGGGCCTAACAAGGCTGCGGCTATCATTGAAGGAAGCAAGGCTTTTTCAAAGGATTTAATGAAAAAGTACAACATTCCTACAGCAGCCTATGAAACATTTACAGAAATGGATGAAGCTTTAGCTTACATAGAAAAATGCGATATTCCTGTAGTAATCAAGGCTGATGGTCTTGCTCTGGGTAAGGGTGTTATCATTGCTGAAACACGCGATCAGGCAAGAGATGCGGTTCGTTCAATGATGGAAGATAAGATTTTCGGCGACAGCGGCAGCAAGGTTGTTGTAGAGGAATTTTTAACCGGTCCGGAAGTTTCAGTACTTTCCTTTACAGATGGAAAGACTCTGATTCCGATGGTTTCATCCATGGACCACAAGCGTGCATTAGACGGTGATAAGGGTCTTAACACCGGTGGAATGGGTACAGTTGCACCAAACCCTTACTATACAGATGAAATCGCTAAGGAATGTATGGAAACTATTTTCCGCCCTACAATTGAGGCTATGAATGCTGAAGGAAGAAGCTTCTCAGGATGCCTGTACTTCGGTCTTATGCTTACACCAAAGGGACCTAAGGTAATCGAATACAACTGCCGTTTCGGTGATCCTGAAACTCAGGTTGTTTTACCTTTACTTGAAAGCGACCTCCTTGACATTATGCTTAAAATATATGATGGCAAGCTTGATGAAGCAGAAGTTAAATTCGCTGACAAGAGTGCTTGCTGTGTAGTAATGGCCTCCGAAGGCTATCCTCAGAGCTACGAAAAGGGCTTTGAAATTACAATGCCTGCTGATAAGAACATCTATGTCGCAGGTGCTAAATTAGATGGCGGAAAGCTTGTAAACAACGGCGGAAGAGTTCTAGGCGTAACTGAAACTGCTGAAACTCTTGAAGAAGCTATCAAGAAAGCCTACGAAACAGTTAAAACTGTTAAGTGGGAAAACGCATACTACAGAAAAGACATCGGAAAACGCGCCCTTATGGCAGAAAGGATTTAAATCATGGTTTTTAGAATATTCGTAGAAAAGAAACCTGGTCTAGATAATGAAGCTCGTGCTTTAAAGAATGATATTACAGAATTACTTCAGATTGAAGGAATCGATAAGGTACGTGTTTTTAACAGATATGATGTTGATAACATCGAAAAGGATCTGTTTGACTATTGTGTTAACACAGTTTTTGCAGAACCTCAGCTTGACAATGTAACCACTGAGCTTCCTGAAGCTGACTGCATATTTGCAGTTGAACCTCTTCCAGGTCAGTTCGATCAGAGAGCATCCTCTGCAGCTGAATGTATTCAGATCATTTCAAAGGGAGACAGACCTGAAGTTAAAACTGCAAAGGTTTATGCTCTTTACGGAAATGTAACTGAAGAAGCAGTAGCAGCAATCAAGAAGTTCGTAATCAATGCAGTAGAATCAAGAGAAGCTGATATGGCTATTCCT
>CALZMV010000150.1 GCA_945788655.1 uncultured Clostridia bacterium
GTCATTCTTCGTTTATGCCATTGCAATTACTCCAAAAATGCTGGCATATCTGATAATTTGTGGTATATTGAGAGCAGGCGGCGATACCTTGTATTGTATGTTAATTGATGCATCGATGAATATGATATTGCAGGTTCCACTTGCTTTTATAGCGGTATTGGTGCTTCATCTGGCACTTCCTATGGCTATTGCCATGGTTGCCATAGCAGACGTTGTAAAGGTGTTCCTGTGCTATCACAGATATTACAGCAAAAAATGGGTAAATGTATTCACTGGAATGTAGAAAGGAAATACTATGCAGGTTTATTTAGATAACAGTGCCACTACAAAGCCTTACGATAAGGCGGTAGATGTTATGACAAAAGTGCTGAGAGAAGACTTCGGCAATCCATCTTCACTTCATACTCTTGGAATAGCGGCAGAAAAATATGTTAAGCAGGCAAGAAAGTCATTAGCTCAAAGCCTCGGTGCCAAAGAAGATGAAGTGTTTTTTACCTCATGTGGAACTGAAGCGGACGTTACAGCGCTTATGGGAGTTGCAACTGCCAGAAAACATCGCGGAAAGAAGATAATAACCACCAAGGTTGAACACCCTGCTATCCTGGAACCTTGCAGAAAGCTGGAATCAATGGGATATGAGGTTGAATACATCGACGTAGACAAAAAATGCAGACTGGATACGGAGCAGCTGAAAAAAGCTGTTACAGAGGACACTATTCTGATTTCTGTAATGGGTGTTAACAACGAAGTGGGAACTGTAATGCCTCTAAAGGAAATAATACAGTTTAAAGATAAATATAACAAAGAACATGGAACTGAGATTCTGATGCACACAGATGCGGTTCAGGCCTTTGGCAAAATTCCGCTGAATGTCAATGGAGAACATAGAGGAATCGATTTGATTTCAGTAAGCGGTCATAAAATCCACGGACCAAAAGGTATCGGCGGTCTGTATATCAGAAAGGGTCTGACGGTTCCACCTCTTTTAATGGGCGGTGGTCAGGAAGGTCATATGCGTTCCGGCACTGAAAACACAGCCGGAATAGCAGGATTTGGTGAAGCTGTAAACCTTACTTTTGATAATTTTGATGAGAGAATCGCAAAGATGGCTGCGGCTAAAACCAGACTTCTTGATGCAATTCAGGCTGAAATAAAGGATATCATCATAAACAGCCCTGATGATGCAGCGCCGTCAGTTCTGAATATTTCCTTTATGGGAACAAGAGGAGAGGTTCTTCTTCACACGCTGGAGGCTGAAGGCATTTTTGTTTCCACAGGCTCAGCATGTTCATCAAACAAGAAGGGGCAAAGTCACGTGCTTTCAGCTATGGGACTTAAACACAAGGAAATAGAAGGCGCAATCAGATTCAGCTTCAGCGAATTCAACACATTAGAAGAAATGGATTATACGGCAGAAAAGGTTAAACAGGCGGTTACCAGATTCAGAAAGCTGGGAAGCTTCAGATAACTTAAGTAACCGTTTAAGAGGAGAAATACACAATGAACGAACAGAATATTCTTATTGTAAGATGCGGAGAAGTTGCATTAAAAGGAATGAATAAACCATATTTTGAAAGAATGCTTGTAGACAGAATTCGTCGCAACCTGAAAGCTTTCAAAGGTGTTGATATCAAGCGTCAGGAAGGTCTGATCTTTATCAGAGCCGAAAAGGACCTTGACATAGATGCAATTATCAAGGAAACTGCAAAAGTATTTGGTGTTGCCTCAATCAGCAAGGCAGTTGAGGCCGAACCTGAATTGGAAGCAATCGGCAGGGCATCAGTGGATTATATGATGAATCTGATAGAAGAACGCGGAGTTGAGACATTTAAGGTTGAAGCAAAGCGTGCCGACAAGAATTTCCCGGTTAAGTCACCTGAAATCGGCAGAATTATCGGTGCAAAAGTTTTAATTGGATGCAAGGTGCTAAAAGTAGACGTGCACAATCCTGACGTGCTTTTACATGTTGATGTGCGTACTGACAGAGCATATATCTATGAAGGCAAGGTTAACGGCTTTGGAGGTCTTCCTCTTGGCACAAACGGCAAGGGAATGGTTCTTCTTTCAGGGGGAATCGACAGCCCTGTTGCAGCATGGATGATGGCAAAGCGCGGCATGATGATTGAAGCGGTTCACTTCCATTCATATCCTTACACAAGCCCGAGAGCACAGGAAAAAGTTGAAGATTTAGCTAGAATCCTTTCCACATATGTCGGAAGATTCAAAATGCACGTTATCAACCTTCTTCCGATTCAGGAGGCAATCGTTGCAAACTGCCCTGAAGAGGAGACTACAATATTAGTTCGCCGATTCATGATGAGAATTGCAGAAAAGGTTGCAGAAAAGAACGACTGCATGATGCTTATAACCGGAGAAAATCTGGGACAGGTTGCCAGCCAGACAGCTGAATCACTGGTAGTTACAGATGCTTCCGTTTCAAAGCCTGTAATGCGTCCGCTAATCGCAATGGACAAAATTGATATTATGGAAAAAGCTAAGGAAATAGGCACTTACGAAAAATCAATCGAGCCTTACGAAGACTGCTGCACAGTTTTCCTTCCAAAGCACCCTACAACAAAACCTAGACTTGAAAGAATCTTGGAATCAGAAAGCAAGCTTGACTGCGAAGCATTAATTGAAGCAGCAGTTGCATCTGCAGAGATTGTGAATATCAGAGTGGAATAGGGATAAAAGAAAAAATACTTATTTCACACATAAAAAGTGTAATAAACAAGGGCTGAGAATTATAGCATAGGAGCATTAATTTTCAGCCTTTTTATATGCTCCATTATTTCTTTTCTTTAAGTACTGTCCTGAAAACCTCAACGGCGCCAATGGTTAAACCTAGCCCAACAGCTTTTGCCGTTTCTTTTTGTCTCTGAGATCGCTGTCGTTTCTGTTCCTCGCTATAGTGTTTATCGATATACATTTCCTGCAAAAATCCGCCTATAAAGGCAGCAATACAGATGATGACGATAATTGCTATCATTTTTGCACACCTCCATTAAAAGTATATTACCATGTTCTATTTTTTATATTTTATCATATAAAACCGCACTCATCCAAATTATTTTGAAGGGTAGGGAAATAGTTACCCATTTACCGATGAAGCCTTTGTAAAGAATCTGTCAGCAAAACAGCCTAACATATTCCAAAAGATATATAACCATATTAAACACTTAATCAAAATGGCTACAGCAGGAA
>CALZMV010000151.1 GCA_945788655.1 uncultured Clostridia bacterium
TATCAGGAGGAATAACTATGGAAATTTTAAAAGTATCAGCTAAATCAAATCCTAATTCAGTTGCAGGTGCACTAGCAGGTGTTTTAAGAGAAAAAGGAGGGGCTGAGATACAGGCAATTGGAGCGGGAGCTTTGAATCAGGCCATTAAAGCTACAGCTATTGCAAGGGGATTTGTTGCACCGAGCGGAATTGACCTGGTGTGCATTCCAGCCTTTACTGATATTGAAATTGAAGGGGAAGAAAGAACAGCAATAAAGTTGCTGGTAGAACCTAGATAATTTTTTACATATGCCTTTCGACATATCAAATGATGTGATAGAATAAATCATAAGTTTGATTTAAGGAGAAGGGCATATGACTTTTGAAGAAAAAACAATTGAAAGTGAGTTAATATACAAGGGCGCAATTATGAACCTTAGAAGAGATAAGGTTACAGTCTTAAATGGTGAATCATATAGAGAAATAATTGAGCATAACGGAGGAGCGGTTCTTGCGGCAATAACAGATGAAGGCAAAATGGTTATGGTTCGTCAGTTCAGAAAACCGGCAGACAGAGTTGTCTTTGAAGTTCCTGCAGGGAAGATAGATCCGGGAGAGGAACCTCTGGCAGCTGCAGTAAGAGAGCTAAAAGAAGAAACAGGCTATACAGCCGCTAATGTCAGATTCCTGAACTATTTCTATCCTACCGTTGGCTACTCTGAGGAGAAGCTCTACCTCTACCTTTGCACTGACTTGACCAAGGGTGAAGCGTCACCTGACGAAAATGAAGCCCTAGACATTGAAGAATGGGATGTAGAAGAACTTTGCAAAATGATAATCAATGGCCAAATCAACGATGCAAAGACCATAATAGCAGTATTTATGGTTAAGGAAGAACTTGCATCAGGAAGACTTCAATTAAACAAGAAATAATAAGAATAATGAGCCCTGATAAATACGTTAATATGTAATGCCTTGCAAATTCGCGCAGGGCATTATTATTTTGCTTTTTTCTACAAATTAACCATCTGCAAATAAGAAGAGCCATCTTAATTGAAAGAAAACACAAAAAACAAATCAATGGAAGCCTGATAAGGCTTTGGGGAAGTATTGTCGCTAAAATATATAATGAACCTTTAAGTCCAAAGGTTTCAACCAGCATGGTGGATGAAAATCCTATTGTAATACCCATTAGCATGCACGCAAAAGGACATAATAAGGTTAGAAAAGGAATTACAGGACTTAGTAATAGCGCCAGCCAGATTTTGGACCACTTTGACAAGGAGGCAGTAAAACATGAAACAAAACCCTGGGAGTCTTTTGCAGAAAGAAATGACGATACAAGTGTCATTATCTGTTCCTTTCCGCTTCCATGCATATTCACTTCAAAAAAAGCACCGGCGCAGATTCCGACTGCACTGATAAAAATAAGAAAAATAAGAAGCTGTTTATTATTCATAAGTATCACCTGTTAATTTTTATGAGGTTACGACTTGATATACCACATGTAAAAGTTTACATAATACAACCGAATTCGACATTTTGTAATTGAAATAATGCTGTATAAGTAATATAATTTTTGCATAGGAGTGTGACTTGTATGAACAATGAAATGTTTTTGGAATATTTAATAAAAGAAAAGAAAAATACACCGAGCACTGCCAATGCATATATCAGAGATGTTGCTCAGTTCATGGAATTTCTGAAATCAAGGGGAATTGACAATCCTTTCGATACAGTAAATGCAGATGTTGTTGCATATCTAATGGAACTAAAGAGTAAAGGAAGCTCAAAATCCACAGTTAACAGAAAGCTGGCATCTGTAAGAACATACTTTTCGTTTTTGCAGGCTAGACATGGGCTTAAGGACAATCCTGCTCGCAATATAAAATCCCCAAAGATTGATAAAAAGGAAATGGAGTTCTTGTCTGTAGAAGAAATCGAAAAGCTGATGTTTCTTCCTGATGATAGTCCAAAGGGCATAAGAGACAGAGCTATTTTGGAACTGCTTTATGCTACAGGTATAAGAGCCAGCGAGCTAATCGATATGGAACTTGCGGATATTAATCTCAGAATGGGCTTTGTAACCTGTGAAGGTGAGAATATAAGATCAAGAATTATTCCGGTTGGAAGAATGGCAAGAGACGCCGTTGAGCGTTACCTGAAGGAATCAAGAGACATTATGACCAGAAACAATGAAGAAGAACGTCATCTCTTTGTTAACTTTCAGGGCAAGGCCCTTACCCGGCAAGGTCTTTGGAAGGTACTCAAGGAATACGGCGATAAGGCGGAGCTTTTAATAAACCTTACACCTCAGGTCCTTCGCAATTCCTTTGCAATACATATGCTGCAAAACGGTGCAGATTTGAAGTCACTTCAGGAACTTATGGGTCATGAGGATATTTCAGCCACTCAGGTTTATCTGGCCTTTACAAAGAACAGGATAAAGGATGTGTATGATAAAGCCCACCCAAGAGCATAATAAGTGTGCAAAAGTTAGCAGATTGAGCATATTGGTCGGATTTTTTGTGCAAAATAATTGGATAAAAGTTGAAAAAATACTTGCAATTCCTTGTACCTTGTGATATTATGTATGAGTTATTACGGGCGGTCCTCTGGATGAATGAATATCATGAACGTCTTGGAGGGAAGGAGGAAGAAGAACAATGGATATTATGAAGTCAATTGCTCAGGAATATATCAAGAACGATATCCCTGCATTTGGTGTTGGTGACACTGTTAAGGTACACATCAAAATTAAAGAAGGAAACAGAGAAAGAATCCAGGTTTTCGAAGGTTTTGTACTTAAGAGACAGAACGGCGGAATCAGCGAAACTTTCACTGTAAGAAAGATTTCTTCAGGTGTTGGCGTGGAAAAGACATTCCCACTACACTCACCAAAGATTGAAAAGATCGAAGTAGTAAGAAAAGGCGTTGTTAGAAGAGCTAAGCTTAACTACATGCGTGAAAGAACAGGTAAAGCTGCTAAGATTAAAACTAGAGACTAGTTTATTT
>CALZMV010000152.1 GCA_945788655.1 uncultured Clostridia bacterium
TATTGCTATTCCTGCTGCATGGAAAAAGACGGGTATGTGTTCTACTCTGTAGTTATGGGCGGCGAAGAAACCGAAGTGAATGGCAAATGGGCCCAGGGAGACTTTGTTGATACCTTAGCTCTTCTGCAGCTCACTGATAATTTCAAACCGGCTGCATCGAATAATTATGCAGTGATAATTGTTGCGGCAGTTGTTGTGATGTTTGCGATAGTATTAATCCTGCTAAAAAGACGTAAATAGGCTTAAATAGGATTAAAACTTTATAAAATGAGAATTAATAAAGAAACTCAACCTTGAATACTACCAGCTTGTTAAGTTAGAATTAAGAATAAATTGGCATAATTATTGCTTTGTAAAATGTTAATATAATTTAGCCAAAAGAAGGATGTTAAAGTATGAAATATGATTTAACAGGCTTTGATAGTTATTTACAAAAACTTGTTGAAGAAGGAAAGTATCCGGGAGTATCCGTAACCATACGTGGACCGGAAGGGATAGTCTTCGACAAAGGTTATGGTAAACGAAGCGTCAAACGAGATACGGATGTTGACACCGACACCATATTCGGTGTGGCATCTATGAGTAAGTCTATGGTGGGTTTGGCATGCTGCATTTTGCATGTTGAAGGTAAGATGAGCATTTACGACCCGATAAAAAAGTTTTTTCCGAGTTTCAAAATACCCGGAATACCTGATGAGTGCATAACGGTGGATATGATGATGCAGCACAGAGCAACCATTCCACCTATGGAACCCCTTGAATGGTCAATCGCCATGAACAGCATTGAAAGGGACAGTAAATGGTACAGGCATATGCTTGCAACTGCTCCTAACAAAATGGATGATATTCAGCAGATTATTGATTATATTTCAAAAGGTGATTACGTACCTCTGGGAATGCCTGGAGAATATATGAGTTATTCTAATGAAGGATATGCAATTCTTTCCTATATAGTGGATAAGGCATCTGGAACCACTCTTGAAGAATTCCTTAAAGAGAGGGTATTTGAACCGATAGGGATGACACGAAGCATTCTTGACTATGACTGCAGTGAGGCAAAGCAAATTGCAGACGGCAATATCACATCACTATTCGAGATGATAGATGGAAAGCTTCTTGAGGATGATAACTGGTCGGTTCTTCCGCCATTTAGAGGATGTGCTTGTGTGAAGTCTACGTCAAGAGATATGTCGGCTTATTATAAATGCCTCGGCGATAAAGGAATGTGGAAGGGTAAGCAGGTTATCCCGGCTGAAGCTGTTGAGCTGATGGTAGGAAACAGATTTCCTGTTTCAGTTGAGCCTTATTATTGCTGTGGACTGGACAAGAGAAAGATAAAGGATATGGTTGTATGTGAACATTCCGGAGGATTACATGGAGTTTCCAGCCACGGAGGATTCACAGACAACGGATACTCAATGGCAGTTCTTTGCAATGCCGGAGATTATGATATGGATCCCTTTATCTGGGGATGCTACAGCTTTGTAAACGGTTGGGATTACACTAAGCCGTTAAGATGGGCGGAACCTGCGGGTACAGAATTTTCAATGCCTGAGGCTTTGTGCGGAGACTTCCTTGTTAAGGAAGGTGTTCCTACTCATACAATCGTTAGATATGAAGATGGAAAGCTGAAGGCAAAATACGGAGAAACGGAAGTGGAGCTTCTTCACTGCGGCGGAACCGTATTTGCAGCAGTAAGAGAGGGCGACCCGAATAAAAGGGTTAGCACATTCAAGTTTTTCCTTCGCGAAGGAAAAGCTTGGGCGGTAAGATGTTATACAAGATTTTACCAGAGGGTAGAATAGACGAGAGGAGTGAGTACCATTAAGGATTATATTATTAAACGTTTAGCTTTGGGCGTGCTGCTGATATTTGTAGTTTCTTTCCTAACCTTCTGCCTGATGTATATGATGCCGGGAGATCCTATCGACATTATCGTCGACAGAAAAGTAACTCCAGAGAGAAAGGCAGAGCTTGCTCACGAGCTGGGATATGACAGACCTTTGATAACGCAGTATGTTGATTGGTCCCAAAAAGCACTTCATGGAGATTTCGGTAATTCCGTAAGGTATAAAAGCAAGGTTATGGATCTAATGAAGGCGAGAATTCCATACAGCCTCAAGCTTTGTGTATGGTCAATGATATGGGAACTTGCACTGGCAATCCCTTTAGGACTTCTTTGTGCAATAAAGAAAGATAAATTCTTCGACAGGTTCACAGTAAACTCGTCATTGCTCCTTACAGCAATTCCATCCTTCTGGCTTGGTGCGCTGTTTATAATCTGCTTTGGCGTAAACCTGAAGATTTTGCCTATCAGTGGTTATGCGACGACGGCACATTTCGTTCTGCCTATTGCGACTACTGTCCTTGGCGGAATGGGGGCAACTCTTCGTGTAACAAGAAGTGAAGTTCTGGACGTTCTTAACGAAAAATATGTTACTACAGCATTTGCAAAAGGTCTTCCAAAAAAGACTGTTATGATTAAACATGTGCTTCGTAATGCACTTATTCTGATTACTACACTGGTGTTCATGTCAATTCCTTGGTTAATTTCCGGTGCGGTAGTTATCGAAAAGATTTTTGGACTACCTGGAATGGGTAATCTGCTCTTGAATTCCATTATCGTTCAGGATATGCCTGTAGTGCAGGCTGTTCTGCTTTTGATTACTATTCTGACAGTAATTTGTAACCTGCTTAGCGATATTATTATGGGAATTCTTGACCCAAGAATCAGACTATCTTTGAGTGGCGGTGATAACTAATGGAAAAAAACAGCAAATGGAAAGAGACACTTAATGAGTGTCGTAAGAATAAAAGCTTTATGATTGGCCTTATTATTCTTCTCAGCATAATCTTTGTTGCTATTTTCGCAGAAGTGTTGGCCCCATATGAGTTTGATCAGCAGAATGTAGGTCCTAGATATACAGCACCTTGTGCAGAGTATTT
>CALZMV010000153.1 GCA_945788655.1 uncultured Clostridia bacterium
ACTGCATCTTCGATGCATCCGTCGCAGCTTCTTAAGACCTTTCCTGTGTCTACCCCTTTGATTTCTCTGCAGATGATAGAACCATTCTTTTCTGTAAATTCAGCAATCAGCTTCTGCATCATCTGGTAGCATTCCTTCTTGGTGGCAGGATGATCCAGATTGCCATCGCTTATTTTCATACCTGTAACAAGGGCCATCGCTGAAACTGCACCGCAGGTTCCCATGTTGCCCATACCAAAGCCTAGAGCTTCAGCTAATCTGAAAGTAGTTTCAGGGTCTGCACCCATAACATTGCAAAATGAGCACGCAACTGACTGCGCGCAGTTAAATCCGTTGTGATGTAGCATTATTGCTTGTTCTTTTCTGGTCATTATGTATTTTCTCCTCCTATTTAACGATGAATTTTGGTTTTTTACATTTAATATCAGGATCCGTAACTACGTGTTCTGCCTTCTTTTCAAGAATTTCAGGGTTTTTAAGTATTTTAACGAATTCTCTGAAGCACTGGCCATAGTAGTGCCCATCGGCAATTCTTTCATCTAAAACTGCACCAAGCTCCATTATCTTCTTTTCTACGGCAACATCATCTTCAAGATAAATCTTCTTTTGAGGGTGCCCCATGGCAAGAAAAACTCCTGTAGTTCCAAATTCATATAAGTGATGATATATAGCACCTATCCTTATGGAAGCCAGATTTGTTATAAAAAGCGAAGTGTGGAAAGGGCTTGCATCTATTATACTCATTGGCAGCGTAAAATGCTTGTCTAAAAATTTCAACAATGAGACAGATATACTTACAAGGCCCGGTACTCTGACAAGCTTGTTGGCAATCTTATCCATAGCAGTTTCACCTTCCACTGACTGGCATTTTTCAATTGCATCGTTTATTTTCTTATTTACTGTGAAAATATCATCATCCAGATTAAAATACAGTTTGTTTACTGTACCATCACCTTTGCCCGGTGTTAAAGTCACGAAGGAAATCGAAAAGTGATTTCGCGCATATATGCGTTTGTTCATTACAAAGCGATTCAGATAAGGAAATTTCGATGCCGTTCTGAGATATGCGGCAATGAGTATTGCCATATGTGTCATGGGAATTCCTTCCTTACGGCACTTACGTGCGTATTCCTGAATCGGTCCTAAATCGATATCCTGAGTAATACTGTTGCAGGCATCATATCTTTTATCCATAATATATGGAGCGAGCTCATACATGGGATTATTGGTACGCACTCTGTATCCATCTGTTCTGTACATTTTTGAATCTCCATTCTATAGTATAAACTAATTATAGCTTATTTTTTTCATTTTAACAAGTAATTGGACTGTATCGGCAAATTATGATATAATTTTTATCATATTAATTACGGAAAAGAGGGCGGAATTATGCGGTATACCCTTTATAAGAATGAAGATTATAAAACCGGTCAGTGGATGGGAGGAACCACTACTGAGCTTGCGATTTTCCCAAAGACATCTAAATATTTGGACCGAGACTTTGTCTGGAGACTCAGTTCTGCAACTATAGAAACTGATGAGTCTGACTTTTCAAGACTTCCTGATTATGACAGGGTTCTCATGGTGCTTGAAGGTGAGGTCGTTCTTAGCTACGAAAATCAGCATGTTGCAAGACTTAAGGAACTTGAACAGGACAGATTCGACGGACAGTGGAAGACCAGAAGCTTCGGCAAGATAAAGGACTTTAACCTGATGGTCAGAAAGGGCAGCGAGGGCTATCTGGATGTAATAGTTCCTGAAAGGGATGCAAAAAATTTTACATCTACTGAAGAAACACATAAGTCCATAAAGACACACGCAATATACTGCAGAGACGGATATGCGGTGGTAGGTGCCGGTGCAAACTCTCATATGCTCAGTGCAGGCAATCTTCTTGTGCTTGAGTACGAAGAAGGCGAGGAACCGGCATATACAATTATGGGTGAAGGACACCTCATCAGAGCACAGATTTTTTATGATGATATGTCGGGAGAGGTAGCACCTGAAATAATTCCATCAGAAAAGACCACATTTGACGATTTTAAGCAATGCATATTCCTTGCCAATGTACAATTCAGATGGGCAGAACATATGGTAAAAAAGCTGAAGACTGTGTGGTTTGATGAAGCCCTCAGTTCAGCAATCGAAAAGCTTGAAAAATGCTATGCAACAACAATTGCATTTTTAATAGGGGCAGTTGCAATTGGTGCATTTACTGCAAACAGCGGTGCACCTGATAGCATGATAGTACTTTCCATATTGATATGGCTTGTTTTCGACTGCCTGATAGTATCACCTCTCATTTATCTGCCATTCATGCCGAAACCTATAAGGAAGCATATTAAGGACATCGACAAGCTTACTCCTTATGAACAGAGAAAGAGGGACGAGCAGCTGGGAAGAAACCCGGGACTTGAAAAGCTAATGAAAAAATACGAAAAAAGCGGCAAGAATTTAGGAAACTAGCAGAGGATTATGGATATGGAATGTAAGACAAAAAAACTGGCGCTGCTGGGTTTTGGCAACGCAGGGCAGGCTTTTGCAAAGCTGCTCATGGAAAAACACGATGAAATAATCGAAAAATACGGATTTGATGTAATGGTAACTGCCATTGCCACCAATTCTAAGGGCAATCTGGTGTGTGCAGACGGCATAGATCTTGCCAAGGCTCTTTCGGACTTAGAAGAAAGCGGAAAATTCCGAGACGAAAACTGTCTGGTGGACAAAAACACATTGGAGATTGTATCTGAGGCAGATTACGATGTTCTGGTTGAAATGACTCCTTTGAACATCTTTACGGGGCAGCCTGCCATATCCCACATAGAGACAGCCTTTTCACGCGGAAAGGATGTAATAACCGCAAACAAGGGACCTGTAGCGTGGAAATTCAGTCAGTTAAGTAAATTTGCAAGGGATAATA
>CALZMV010000154.1 GCA_945788655.1 uncultured Clostridia bacterium
TTAAAGGATGGATTCTCTTTCCAGACAGGTGCAGGCGGAGCATCACTAGCGGCGGCAAAATACCTCAAAGACATTATGCTTAAAAAGAATATCAAAGGCAGCTATGGACTTGGAGGTATTACAAGTTACATGGTGGATATGCTTAATGAAGGCTGCTTTAGGGCTTTATATGACGTTCAGTGCTTTGACCTGGGTGCTGTTGAATCCATAAGAACAAACCCTAACCACATGGAAGTTACAGCGGCGCATTATGCCAGCCCAACTGCAAAGAGCAGTGCTGTTGACAGCCTTGATGTGGTAATTCTCGGGGCGACAGAAATAGATACAGATTTTAATGTTAACGTGCATACAGACTCAAACGGTTACATTATGGGTGGAAGCGGCGGTCATAGTGACACGGCGGCAGGAGCTAAAATGTCCATGATCGTTGCACCTCTATCCAGAGCAAGACTTCCAATTGTTGTAGATAAGGTGCTGTGCAAATCAACACCGGGAAACACAGTAGATGTCCTTGTTACACAAAGAGGCATCGCAGTTAATCCTCTTCGTCAGGATCTTGCAGATGCTTTCCGCGGAGCAGGACTTCCTGTTGTGGATATCTTCGATCTTAGAGATATGGCAGAAAAGCTTAACGGCAAGCCTCACAAACCGGTTCTTGGAGATAAAGAGGTTGCCAAGGTTCTTTATAGAGACGGACAGCTCCTTGACACAATCTACAATGTTCCTGTAAAATAAAATAAGAAAATCAAAGGACCCGCTATTAAAAAGAGCGGGTCTTCTAATAGGTGAAAAAATGTTTTACACAGAAGAAATAAGAATAGAAGAGGCAGGCGACTTATTGTCTAAATGCGATTTATCAGTGCCGGCTGGAGTAGATTACACCGCGGGCGTATTTGATGACAACGGAAAGCTTGTAGCAACAGGAAGCCTTAAAGGCGATATGATTCAGGGAATTGCCGTGGATCCTGATTATCAGGGGGAGGACCTGACTGGGAAGGTGTTTACACATCTGGTCCGGGTAGCTGACAGGAGCTCACTGTATCTGTTTACAAAACCCGGCAAGGTGAGGCAGTTTGAGGGGCTTGGGATGCGCCATGTGGCAACTGCCAGACCTTATGCAGCGCTGCTTGAATGGGGAGCCGAAAGCTTAAAAACATATCAGCAGCAGATTATACAGATATCGGCTAATGACGATGTAACTTTTGATGCTGAAAATTGCATGATTTCTGCGCTGGTGATGAACTGTAATCCTTTTACCAAGGGGCATCGCTATCTGGCAGAAAAGGCATCCAGGGAGTCGGATAGGGTCTTTCTCTTTGTTGTGGAGGAAAACGCCTCATTGTTTTCTTTTGCTGACAGGATTGAAATGGTTAAAATGGGTACTGCGGACCTTGAAAATGTGACAGTAATACCCGGCGGAAGATATATTATATCCAATATGACATTCCCGAGCTATTTCACTAAGGAGGAAAATGTAGCCAATGCTCATGCTGCAATGGATGCTGAAATCTTCGCATCCTGCATAGCTCCCGTGCTAAATGTAAATAGACGATATGTGGGTACGGAGCCTTTTTCTCCTGTTACTTGCATATACAATGAGGAACTGAAAAAGAGGCTTCCTAAGAAAAATATTGAAGTTGTCGAGGTTCCAAGAATTGAGATCGAAGGAAGTGCAGTCAGCGCATCAAGGGTAAGGAATTTAGTATTACAATTGCTGTCGAAGGATGAGAGCCAGATGTCGGCAGATGAAATCTGTATGCAGCTTTCCAATCTGCTGCCGCTTACAACTCTGGAATACATCATGTCGCCGCAGATGGAAGCAAAACTTTGCAGAGCACTGAATTACGGAGAAGAAAGATGGAAGTAACATTAATGGAACTGCTGGATTCGAGAGAAGCCAGGGTAAGGCATCAGAAAGAGCTGCTTGAGACCTATTGCAGTGCTGAGAAGGCAGGGGACATTTCGAGATGGGATAATGAACCGGTTCTTATATCTATCACTCTTAATATACCGGGTCCTGTAAAGGACAAGCCAGCCTATAGAAAACTTATGGAGTATGCTGTTTCCTCTCTGGAAGAAGCCTGCAGGGAGGAGGTTCCCGAGGGGGTACTTTACAAGGAAGCAAGATACCTTAAGACGGGTGCGGAAGGGTATATTGTTATTGGCGGAATGGCTGCTGAAGCAGTTAAGAGCAAGGCGATAACAATTGAAAACGGAAGTGAAGCAGGCAGACTGCTGGATATTGATGTACTGACAATGAAAGGTGGAATCAGCCGGACGAAGCTTGGGTTTGAGCAAAGAAAGTGTTTGCTGTGCGATAAGCCCGCAAAGGAATGTGCCAGAAGTCAGAGGCACAGTATGGAAGAACTCCTTGCTGAGGTGGACAGGATAGCAGAGAGCTTATAGGATTAAACAATTGAATAATGGTACGAAAAAACCCGGCATTCTCATTGATGCCGGGTTTTAGTGTCACAGTTTATATATTCAGTTATTCCCAGGTGTCGTTTCCTTCTTTGTCATTGTCGTCAAATTTCAGACTCTCCCATGTTCCTTTGTGATCCGGATGCTCATGATGATCCTCTTTGACAATATTACCGGCTTTTTTATGAAAGCAATCTCCACATGATTCCCAAGGATCGCGTTTCTTAGTCAAATTATCCATAGCAAGCCTCCTGTGTCAAAATAGATTTTTAACAGTTTAGCACATTGAAGCACATTGCGCAACAGATAAATTGGTTTTAGGCTATTTTGTTTTAGCAGCTAAATCAGCAAGCGCTTCAGCAATCTGAATTTTTTGAGGACAGACATCATTGCAGGCCCTGCAGCCAATGCATGCACTTGGCTTTTTATCTTCAGGAAGAGAAGCGATTGCCATAGGGGCGATAAAAC
>CALZMV010000155.1 GCA_945788655.1 uncultured Clostridia bacterium
TTATCATAGTATTCTTTCATGTCGAAGAGTCTTTGAGCTACACTCCAGTCATTATGATCATCTTGAAGTACTGCACCGATTAACCTAATAATAGATTCCGTGTTTGGAAATATCTGAATGACCTTCTCGCGTCTTCTGATTTCTCTGTTCTCACGTTCTATTATGTTACTAGTCCTTAATGCAATACGATATTTTGACGGCAATGCCATTATTGTGATACTATCTTCAAATCCTTCGTCAAGGATATCCATTGCTTCAACAGCGACGTCATGGTATTCATCATAGATAGATTCCTTCAAACGTCTTGCTTCTTTGATGGTAGATGCGTTGAACATATCACGTAATTCTGTTGCCAGACCAGTACTGTATTTTTTAGGACATTTATCAATGATGTTTCTGGTGAAATGTGCCTGACAACGTTGCCAGGAAGAACCAGAAAAACATTCCTTAATAGCTTCAACGAGACCAGCATGAGCATCAGAAATAACGATGTCAACGCCTCTTAATCCGCGGCTTTTGAGACCTTCAAAGAAGTCTTTCCAGGTGTTTGTTCTCTCTGAATCATACACCTCAAAACCAAGTACTTCTTTATGACCGGTATTGTTTACTCCAACTGCCAGGAAAAGCGCTTTTGATTTAACACGATGATCTTCACGTGCTTTCACATACATCGCATCTACGATGATGAAAGGGTAATGTTCTGGAAGAAGTCGCTCTTTAAAGTGCTTGATTGGAACATCCAATTCTTTGCAGATTTCAGATACAGTAGACTTTGAGAAAGATTCGCCACAGAGTTCTTCTGTGACTTTCTTAACGTTTCTGGTAGAAACGCCTTGAACTACCATTTCCATCATGGTGGTTATCAAAGCTTGTTCATTGCGCTGATAATTTTCAAATAGGGTTGTTTTAAAAGGAACATTTCGATGTCTGGGAACTTTTAACTCAATCTTGCCAATGCGGGTAGTCAAAGAGCGGGTACGAGTGCCATTTCGATAATCTGAACGTTCTTCAGAACGCTCATAGTTTTCTGCACCTAGTTGTTCTGCAGATTCGGCTTGGAGTACCTGATTGAGTAAAGCTTCCATAAGTTTACCAAACGCTTCATCCTTTGTTTCAGAAAATAGACCTACAAAAAAGTCGTGATCCAGTGTAAAATGTAATTGAGCCATGGGTTTCATCCTTTCAATTATGTTTTGTGTGGTAACTTAATTATAACTGAAAGATGAGCACTTGGCTCTTTTTATATGAATTTGGATAGAGTAAACTTACTGTCAGTTGGAGAGTCGCAGAGAGTCCCTGCTCTAGACTTGTCCAGACTTGATTTTCCTAAGTTTACTTCTTTTCTGTGGAGACTGTCAAATGTTACTTATTCTCTCCCTGATTGCCAGTTTCTTTCTGATTTCAACACTGGGGATGGTTGCCTGCATCTTCTCCAGATACACCCTGTCGCTGTCATGCTGTCCATGAAGCAGCTTCTTCAGATATCCTCTGGCAAATTTCGGCACCGCATCCTCTGTTCCTGTTGCTTCAAGCTGCTTATGCTCCCGGCGATAGTGTACCAGGTCTATGACCTTTTCCTCTCCATAATCCCTTACATAGCATCTCAACTGGCACATGGCATCTGCACCTGTCTCACTCCAGCCCATGGGTCTGGAACTCATCCTGTCGGAATACACATGGCTTACATGTCCCTCCGCACTGCACCCATACACATTTTTATCCTGCATGCGAAGCACTGCACTGTCCCAGTTGTTCAGCACATACTCTTCGCATTCATTCACTGCCTTTTCATTCGGGGCGCATTTTCGCACCGCTTTCAGTGTCTTTACGAACTTTTTCTTTTTGCCCTTATACAGTGCCTTCCACAGTCTCCCCTTTACCTCGTTTGCGTCATCCAGCATCTGGTTTGCTGCTTTGTTGATGTATTTCATCAGGTGGTACTTATCCATCACCATGACACCTTTATCAATGTCGGATACCCCCGCCTTAATCCATGCTCCACAGTCCCCACTGACATATACCTTTTTCAGATATTTCGTCTCATAATTCGTCTCGATATATTTCTGCATGCGCTGAAACAACCGGTGATTTTCCTCGCTACCGGCATACAGTCCGCCCAGATAGAACACGTTCGTCAGTTCCCGGCGTCCGTCCTTTTCCTCCCTGCCTTCGTACAGGTACAGCAGCTTCCCTATCATCCCATTCTTTTTCTCATGTACTGTTTTCTCCTGCTTATGGATATGGTCTTCATCTGCTTCAATATAGAGGTATTCCACGCACCTTTTCTTCTCCGGTTTTTCAAAGGGAATCTCTGCCTGCACGGCATGTACCTTGTCCATCACTGCCGTCTTGGAGATTTCAGCATCCTTTCCCAGTGCCTTTGCGGCCCTGCTGTAGCTGCTCCTTGTTGCCTCCACAAGCACAGCCGTTTCCGCAGCACAGCTCAGTCTCTCATGGGAATCCAGACCCAGCCATTCATCCAGTAGATAATGATAGCTGCCATCCTCCCTGTTACGGAACAGTGTATGGTTGAAACGGATGGAACCGTTAATGGTCAGCAGTTCTCTTGTATCGTGGCGCTGGATGGTATACTTTGCATCCCTTATGATGTCGTCACACAGCATCTGATCCATGCTGTTATATAGTGCCTGCATATGTTCTGCAGCTGCCCGTCTTGCAGCCTCTGCCAGTTCTTTTTCATAGGCATCCATGTTTTTCATACCTGAATCCAGAAAAAGTTGGTCCGCTTTTTCAAACTCCGTATACAGTTTTTCTAAAGAATGTGCTACAATGTTCTCCATGAGAGTACCTCCATCAACTGTTGTTTTAGATTCTGAGCAAATCCATTATAACAGGGATTCTGGTACTCTCTA
>CALZMV010000156.1 GCA_945788655.1 uncultured Clostridia bacterium
TAACTATCACCTCAGAGACTGCAGATATGACTTCGGCATTGCTGTCCATGACTGCATCAAGCGAAGAAGAGGTTGAAAAAGGAAAAGTCAAGGAACAGCAGTATATCAGCACTATGTTTTCCGAAATAGGACAGAACGACTTAAAGTCCCTGAAAGCATATATCGAGAGAAACGCCAAGGAAGTATCTTCTATGACTTCTCTTGTAAGATATCAGTACAGCGTTTCTCCTGTGATTTACACTACAAACTGCAATAATGAAATTACTCAGCTTAATCCAAGCAACACAATGTCTGCCCTGACATCAGGAACACCTATGTCGGGCATGGCATCAATGCCAGGGACATCGGTATTTAATGAATTGATAGATGACAGGAGTGCCCTTAATGAACAGTACAGGATGCTTGAAGGCAGATGGCCTAAAGCCTACAACGAAGTGATTATAATGCTTCCCGATGAAAATAGCATTTCAGATCTTCTTCTTTATAGCCTGGGTTTAAGGGATAATAAGGAGCTCCAGGAAGCTGTTGCCAAAATTATGGCGGGAGAGAGCGTAGAGGCTAAATCAGAACCGTTGACAATGACATATGAAGAACTCATGAGCATACCTTTGAAGCTTGTAGAAAAGAGCGATACTTATAAATATAACAGCCAATATGGCGTTTATGAGGACATGACAGAGGATGCTGCATATATGAAGTCTGTGTACGAAAGCAGTACTGAGTTGAAAATAGTTGGAGTGGTATGTCCTAAAAAGGATAATTCCATGGTTTCGCTGGGTGTTGGATATACAAAAGAATTGACGGAGCACGTTATAAAAACTGCGTCGGAATCTGAAATCGTCAAGAAACAGCTTGCAAATAAGGATGTGGATGTTTTCAGCGGAAAGGCCTTTGATGAGGAAAACGAAAGCTCAGGAATTGATTTTTCCGACATGATTTCTGTTGATACCCAAATGCTTTCATCTGCCTTTGGCATGAAAGTCAGCGAGTCAGACATCTCCAAGATGACACAAGGATATATGACAGATATTTCTGCGGCAATTACTACGGATACTAAAGCTGCGAAAGATGACTTTACAAATGTTCTAGCCACTTTAGCTACAAACATGTTTAAAGATTATCTGGATAAAAACGGAACTGCAGGAATGGCAACCATAAGAGGAGAGGACGCACAGAACATTGTATCTTCATACATGTCATCACAATTAGCCGGAAGCCTGTTATCTGAGCTTGAATCAAAATATGTAGTTCCAAAGGATACCTTTGAGACATTGTACAGCCAGCTGCTGATGGGAATGGTACAGGGCTACAGCGCTACGGGAATGCCTATTGCTGAAGCAGCTATAGAACCTTTCGTTTCGGCATTTATTCAAAGTGATGCTGTCAAAACTGCCGCTGACAAGATGGCAGCGGGAATGACAGAAGCAGTGATGCAGAAGACAATTCTTACAAAAGTAGGAGAACTGAGCGGTGAGCTTGCCAAGACAATGGCTTCAGGCTTTAATGTTGACCAGTCAAAGATTGCAGGAGCATTCAAGTTCAACCTCAACGAGGAGGAACTTTCAAGACTGATGAGCGCAATGTCAGCAAACAGCGAGGAAAAGACAGCAATATCAAACTTAATTTCACTGGGATATCAGAATCTAGATGAGCCTACGGCAATTGCATTCTACTTCGAAAACTTCGACTCGAAGGAACTGTTTACCGCATATCTTGAGGATTATAACAAGAAGATGGAAAAGGAAAACTCCGATAAGGTAATTCAATGGACTGACCTGACTGGCATATTGATGTCTTCCGTTAAAACCATAGTGGATAGTGTAACCTATGTACTTATTGCGTTTGTAAGCATTTCTCTTATAGTATCCTCGGTAATGATAGGAATTATCACATATATTTCGGTATTTGAGCGAACAAAGGAAATCGGTGTACTTAGAGCAATAGGGGCATCAAAGAAAAACATCTCTTCGATTTTCAATGCTGAAACCTTTATTGTAGGCCTTTGCGCCGGATTGATGGGGGTTGGAGTAACATGCCTGCTTATTCCTCCTATTAATCACCTGATTCATTCTGTAACAGGAAACGGCGATATAAATGCAGTATTACCTATAGCTGCGGCTGTTATACTTGTAACCTTGAGTATAATTTTAACTCTTATCGGAGGGCTGATTCCTTCGAGACAGGCAGCTAAAAAGGACCCTGTACTGGCATTGAGAAGTGAATAATCAGATTAAAAAGATACAAAAATCCCCCAGAACCTTATAGGTTTGGGGGATTTTGATATAAGAAAAAAGTTAGATAATTCTGATATAGTCAGCAAGTTCCTTTTCCATTTCTACGCGATGATGTTTGGTGTAGATGCCTGGAATACCTCCTGTATGAAGCATGATTACATTTTCACCCGGCTTGATTTTGCCCTCCTTAACCATTGACAGGATGCCGGCAAAGGTTTTGCCTGTGTAGCAAGGATCCAGTATTACAGCTTCTTTTCTGCCCATGTAATAGAGTGCTTCTCTAACTTCCTTGACAGGATTGTTATATGCGCCGTGATCGTAGTCGCTGGTAAGGTCAAAGTCAGCTTCTGTCATTTCTAAATCAAGGTCAAAGAATTCCTTTATTCTTTCATAGTATTTCATACCGTAGTCGTAAAGCCCGTTTGGCTTTGGTGATATTCCTATGCCGGTCAGTCGCAGTGGAAGTTTTTCGTTTTTTATTCCGACAGCAAGACCCATATATGTACCGAAGCTTCCTACGGTTGTTACAAGTCTTACGTCTTCAAGCTCCATCTCTTTTACCTGCTGTGCGATTTCCATTGCACAGTCGTAAT
>CALZMV010000157.1 GCA_945788655.1 uncultured Clostridia bacterium
TTATGTAATGTCTAAAAATATGGGACACGAAGGTGTTCTTTCAGCAAGTACAGTAATGCTTACCACATTGTTCAGCGCTTTCACACTTACAGGATGGCTATTTGTGCTTAGGTCATTTGGACTGGTATAATCTTTTCATATTCACTTGTTGTTGACTAATTTGAAAAAAGGTCGTACTATATTAATAGTAATAAGTCCTGATATTAGGAAGGTGATTCTAATGATTAAACAACGCACCTCCAGACAGCGACAGCTGATTCTGGATGCGGTTTGTAACAGATGTGATCATCCTACTGCTGATGAGATTTATCTGGATGTAAGGGAGAAGGATAACAGGATAAGCAGAGGTACAGTTTACCGTAATCTGGGAGTTTTATCAGAAAATAGTCAGGTTACCCGAGTTAAGCTTCCTCAGGCTGAGCGTTACGATTCTCGGACAGACCTCCATTACCATCTTGTCTGCACCTGCTGCGGCAGTGTATCAGATGCACCCATTGACTATCTTAAGGATTTTGACGAGATAGAGCTGGATAATGGATTTGTAATCAGCAGGCATCGGACGATTTTTGAAGGTCTGTGTTCCGTATGCAGGAAAAAGAAAGAAGATTAGACGGAGGTAATATTATGGCAGTTTATAAGTGCAAAGTATGCGGTTATATCTATGATGAGGAAGCTGCAGGTGTTCCGGTTTCAGAACTGGACGGTTGTCCTGTGTGCAATGCACCTGTTTCTTTTTTGGAACTAATTGAGGATAAATCGGATTCCTCGGAGATGGAAACACCGGTTCAGTTCGAAGGCGAACTGAATTACGACAGCTCATACGCCAGAAATGATAAAACAGCACGCTACATGGCTGAGATTCACGAGATGGCAGTTACAGGAAAATCAATCGGAGGTTCCATGGGAACACAGATGCCCCTTCCGAGCTGGGATGACATTCTGATGCTGGGTGCCCAGCTAAATCCGGCACCTCTTGATGATGATGCTCCTGTTGTAACAAGAACTATCATCGGTAAGAATGCAAAGAAACCTATGATATTGGAGAGTCCTGTCTACATTTCACACATGTCCTTCGGCGCTTTATCCAGAGAGGTTAAAGTTGCTCTTGCAAAGGGTTCTGCTATGGCAAAGACAGCTATGTGCAGCGGCGAAGGTGGAATTCTTCCGGAAGAAAAAGAAGCTGCATATAAGTATATATTTGAATATATTCCAAACAAATACAGCGTTACTGATGAAAATCTTCGTACATCAGATGCTATTGAAATAAAGATAGGACAGGGAACAAAACCGGGTATGGGAGGCCATCTGCCTGGAGAAAAGGTAACTGCAGAAGTTGCAGCAATCCGCGGCAAGAAGCAGGGGGAAGACGTTCAGAGCCCTAGCAGATTCCCTGAAATTAATTCCAAGGAAGACCTTAAGGCAATGGTCGATATGCTTAGAGAAAGATCGGAAGGTCGTCCAATTGGTATTAAAATCGCAGCAGGAAATATTGAAAAAGATTTGGAACACTGCGTTTTTGCACAGCCTGACTTCATTACTATTGATGGAAGAGGCGGTGCAACAGGATCAAGTCCTCTTATGCTTAGAGAAGCAACTTCAGTTCCTACAATTTATGCACTTAGCAGAGCAAGAAAATATCTGGATTCCATAGGCTCTGACATTGATCTGGTGATTACAGGCGGATTGAGAGTTTCTGCAGATTTTGCCAAGGCTCTTGCCATGGGAGCAGATGCCATTGCAATTGCCAGTGCAGGCTTAATCGCAGCAGCATGCCAGCAGTATAGAATCTGCGGAACAGGTAAATGTCCTGTAGGCGTTGCGACACAGGATCCTGAGCTACGAGCTCGTCTGAAGGTTGATGCTTCTGCACAGAGAGTGGCAAACTTCCTGAATGTTTCACTTGAGGAACTGAAAACTTTCGCAAGAGTTACAGGCAAACATTCCGTTCACGACCTGTCCATGGATCAGCTGATTACAACTGACAGAGACATAGCAGAGTATACCGGAATACGCCATGCCGGTCAGCAGAGCCCTTTAGGCGGAAATACTCAAAAGCCACAGACACAGGCAAATGATAGCGGCAGGGCTGCAGAAGGAAAGGGAAAATACAGATGTGCAGTGTGCGGACATGTTTTCCAGGTTGAAGCAGGCGAAACACCTGTATGTCCTCTGTGTAAAACAACAGGCGACAAACTGGAACTTCTCTCGGAAGCTAAAGGAAACAAGTATGCCGGCACACAGACTGAAAAAAATCTTCATGCAGCATTTGAAGGAGAATCAGGCGCCAGAAACAAATATACCTTCTTTGCCAAAGTGGCACAAAGCGAAGGCTTCGAGCAGATTGCAGCTCTTTTCCTGAAGACTGCAGAAAACGAAAGAGCCCACGCAAACCTGTGGTTCAATGAACTTTCAGGTATTGGTGATACAAATGCAAATCTGCTTTCTGCAGCAGAAGGTGAAAACTACGAGTGGACAGACATGTATGAAGGCTTTGCAAAGACTGCAGAAGAAGAAGGATTCCCTGAACTGGCGGCAAAATTCCGCATGGTTGGAGCAATCGAAAAGCACCATGAGGAACGCTACAGAGCATTGCTAAGCAATGTAGAAATGAAAAAAGTATTCGAAAAGAGCGAAGTAAAGGTTTGGGAGTGCAGAAACTGCGGCCACATGGTTGTAGGAACCAAAGCACCTGAAATCTGTGCGGTATGTGCATATCCACAAGCATATTTTGAAATAACTGAAGA
>CALZMV010000158.1 GCA_945788655.1 uncultured Clostridia bacterium
CGTAAAATACCGTACGTTTTATTTATATCATTTCGTTTCGTTCGCATTGATGTCGTTTTTTCTAATGCACTAATGCAATCGCTTGCCACAATAAGGGCAATAGCTGTATTCTTCTCTTCCATCCTGTTCCTGTTCAGCAAAAGCGGTATCTCGAATTACGCCTTCAACCACTGCCTTTTCCCTTACGATGGATACCTGCTCCATAAATCCCGCAGATAATATACCAGTAGGAATGGCCACCATTCCCACTCCTAAAAATGTGAGCATTGTTCCACATATCTTACCTGCAAGAGTAATAGGTACGATATCTCCATAGCCTACCGTGAGCAGCGTATTGGCAGCCCACCAGAAACCTGAAAAGGCGTTTTGGAAAGCCTCCGGCTGAGCCTCGTGCTCAAGATTGTACATCATCAGAGATGAGGCAATCATTAGAATAAACACTATAAATATAGACGACAGCAGCTGTCCTTTTTTCTTTCTCAGTACATCACCAATAACCCTGAGGGGATCAGCATAGTGATGAATTCTAAATACTCTAAGAATTCTTATTATTCTGAACATTCTGAGCGCTCCTCCTCCAGAAGCCACAAGAAACGGCACGCATGACAACAAGTCCACCAGTCCAGCCCATGAGAATACAAACCTTATTCTTGCTTTAGCAGGAGTCATTTCATCATATAAAAGGTCTGCCGTCCAGATTCTAAGCACATAGTCAATTGCAAAGAAAATTACTGTTAAGCACTCAATCCACCATATTAAGGACGCATAGGCTTCCGATTGGGGAAAGGTATCAAAAATAGCAATAAAAATATTTACTGCAACGGCTAATATCAAAATAATATCATAGGCTCTGCTGGGTGTATCTGAAAGATTGCCCACCTGAATTATAGTATAAATTCTTCTTCTATCCATGTCGCTACTATTCTTAAGCCTTCCTTTCTAACAGTCATATAAGGCATTATTTGACTCAGTGTTTTATTATAGTATGTTTCAGAGTTTTTTTCAATATCCCTGTTCTCTGCATGTAAAAAGCTCCATGCAGCATATTGCCACATGGAGCTTTCAAAACTTATATTCTTTTCTCTTCTATATAGAATTTTTAAAGCGCTGATTTTACAGATAAATCTGAACCATTAACATTACTATTCCAAGTACTGCTAAGATTATCATTAGAGGCCAGCACCACTTTAGCCACTTATCGAATGTTACATCTACCATGTCAAGTACAGCAAGGATTAGACCTGTTGGTGTAATTAGACCGATTAGACCTAAACCATAGATGTAAGATGAAATTACAACGTCTCTTGGAAGACCTACAGCATCTGCTAAAGGTGCCATGATAGGAATTGAGAGCATTGCAAGTCCAGATGATGAGTTGATGAAGAATCCAAGGATAATGAATGCAATCATCATAACTATGATAAACAGTACAGGGTTCATTCCTTCTACCCAACCGGACATTGTGTAAAGAAGTGTATCTGATATAAGTCCGTTTTCAAGAAGGATGTTTACTGCTCTTGCGAGACCGCATACTAATGCAACACCTACAAGGTCACTTGCACCGCTAATGAATACGCCTGCGATTTCCTTTTCTGACATTCTGCCAAGAATACCAATAATGATAGCTGAGATAAGGAACAGTGCAGCCATTTCTCCGAACCACCATTCAAGCTTAACAACGCCGTAAATCATGATAGCGAATGTTAAGAAGAATAGGATAAGGATTATCTTGAACTGTAAAGGCATCTTTTCATATTCATCCTTCTGTTCCTCTAATCTAAGCTTTTCGTTGATCTTATCAGCATCATCGTAAACTACTGAAAGCTGAGGGTTCTTCTTGATCTTCTTACCATATCTAACGATATAAACAACAGTTATGATAACGGAAAGTGCAAGACCAATACCTCTAACAAGCATACCTTCACTGAAGTTGATACCTGCAGCGTTGGATGCGATTACTACTGAGAATGGGTTGATTGTTGAGAACATGCAACCGATTGAAGAACCAACCCAGATAGCCGCGATACCAGTCATTGCATCGTAACCTGACTTGATAAAAATAGGGATCAGGATAGGATAGAATGCGATAGTTTCTTCTGCCATACCAAAGGATGTGCCACCCAGAGCAATAAGGAAAGTTACTACTGCAATAATAACTTCTTCTTTACCCTTTGATACACGGGCAAGAGCTCCAATTCCGGCATTGAATACGCCAAGGTGGTTAACGATACCTACTAAACCACCGATCATGAAGATAAACAGCATGATGTCAACTGTTTCATATACACCATTGATTGGCGCCATGATGAAGTCCACAACACCCTGTCCATTCTGTTCAAGGCTTGTATAAGTTCCTGAAACCGCCATTGGCTTATAGATTGAGCCGTCAATGAACTTTTCAAGGTCAGCCTTAACGTTTAACTTGTCAAGTGTTTCCTGTGTTGCCGGCAATTCTGCAACATCGCCTTTCGGGTCTGTTACAAGGAAGCACTGTGCATCTCCATCATATGTAAGTGAGGAGTATTCACCTGCAGGAATGATGTAAGTCAATGCAACAGCCAGAATCAGTACTATAAACAGAACCGTATAGGCTGAAGGGAACGAAAATTTCTTTTTCTTTTTTTCCATAATAAATAACCTTTCTCTATAATTTGAAATATCTATTTTTGCTTTTCCACGATTGTCAAATTAATTGGTCCATTTCAAAAATGCCACTAAC
>CALZMV010000159.1 GCA_945788655.1 uncultured Clostridia bacterium
CGGATTTCTATCCGGTCGCCGGGCTTTATGGTGCCGCCTTTGACTACCTTTGCAAAAATACCTTCCGTAGGCATTATGCACTTGCCTACAGCTTCTGCAATCTGGCAGTGGGAATGGCACTCCTTGCCTATCTGTGTCACTTCCAAAAGAAAATCATCACCCTCAAGCAGTGTCCCAACAGGAAGGTTTCTTAAATCGATTCCCTCAATTAAAAGGTTTTCACCGAAGCAGCCATCGGTAATCATGTTGGTTCTGTCAGAGTCTTGCGACGGTTTTTCTGCAAGCAGTCCTTTTGATTCATCCAAAAGCACCTTGAATTCCTGAACTTTTTCGAAGGAAAGAAGGCTCACCTGCCTATGCCAGTTTCCTGCATGGGCATCACCCTCAAGGCCATAGTTTTCAACAAGTTTTGCTTCTTTAACAGGGTGCTTTGCCGTACCCTTCTTTTCGCTTAAACAAATAGCTTTAATAATTGCCATATTACTCACCTATGTTGTTATTTTTGGTTTATACGCTTATCTTGTTATTTTTGTTTTATGCGCTTATCTTGCACACTCGCCGTCTCTTCCGGTCATTATGTCAAGGCCGTGTTTAAGAGCTGGGAGAATGAATTCTAAATTCTCTCTGACTGCCTTTGGACTGCCCGGAAGGTTTATTATGAGAGTCCTGTTTCTAATTACAGATACTCCCCTTGAAAGCATTGCTTTTGGCGTGATTTCAAAGGACTTATGCCTCATGTATTCGGAAATCCCCGGAACATTTCTATGAGCTATTTCAAGAGTTGCTTCCGGTGTCACATCCCTTTCGGATAAACCCGTTCCTCCTGTTGTTAATATCAAATCATATTTTTTCCGGTCACAAAGATCTGTTAATGTGTTCTTTATTGTTTCAAAATCATCGGGAATCAGCACAGTTTCCATACAAAGGGCATATCCTGTGGCTTCCATTATTTCCTTAATAAGAGGTCCGCTCAGGTCAGTTCTCTGACCTGCTGCTCCTTTGTCGCTCATTGTAACAACCGCAACTTTATACTTGTACTGCATCATCTTCACCTTCTGTGTTTTTGTCAGCTGCGTGGCATTCAACTGCTGTGTTTTTGTCTGTCATGCGGTACTCGCCGCTCTTGCCGCCTGTTCTAGAGTATTCGCCGCTCTTGCCGCCTGTTCTAGAGTATTCGCCGCTCTTGCCGCCTGTCTTGGAGACGAGATGGATATCTGTTATTTCCATGGATTTATCCATGGCCTTGCACATATCGTAAACTGTGAGGAGCGCCACGCTCACTCCTGTCAAGGCCTCCATTTCGATGCCTGTCTTGCCATAGGTTTTAGCCGTGCAGGTACATTTTATCTCTAAAGCATCGGGATCCGACTCAAAGTTCACTTTAAGACTTCCCACGGGGATAGGGTGGCACATGGGAATAAGCTCCCATGTCTTCTTGGCTGCCATGATTCCTGCAGTGGTTGCAACTCCAAGTACATCGCCCTTTGACGATGTTCCCTTTTGTATTGCTTCAAAGACTGATTTGCTTACTATTATCTTGCCTTCTGCAACTGCAGTTCTGTCGGTGTCGTTTTTTTGTGTCACGTCAACCATAATAGCTTTACCGTCCTTGTCGAAATGAGTCAGTTCCATGGTTTTATGCTCTCTTTCTTAAAATAATAAATAAGGCTCTCCAAAATGGAGAGCCTGTAGGTTTTGTTATCCCAAAAAGTCCATGACAACTTTTTTGACTGCGTTGCCGTCTGCCTGGCCCTTAACCTTAGCCATAACAGGACCCATTAGCTTGCCCATATTCTGCTTACCGCCTTCGATACCAAGTTCTGCAGCAGTAGCTTTAACAACTTCCATGATTTTGTCATCAGAAAGCTGTTCAGGCAAATATTTATTCAGGATTTCGATCTCAGCTTTGTATGATTCTACTAAATCTGTTCGACCGGCCTTTTCAAAATCAGCAAGTGCATCTTTTCTCATTTTAACTTGTTTAGATAAAACGGCAATGATGCCCTCATCGCTAAGTTCCTCTCTGTTATCAACTTCGTACTGCTTAATGGCTGCACGAGCTAAACTAACAGTGTTCTTAGCAATTTCGTCTTTGTTTTTCATAGCTGCCTTAAAGTCAGCCATGAGCTGTTCTTTAATTGTCACTTTCTTTCACCTCAATTCTTGAGTAGCTTTATCGCTCCAAGTTTCAGGTTAAAATGACTATATTTGAATTAGTATTTCTTAGCCTTTTTTCTTGCAGCTTCAGATTTTTTCTTTCTCTTTACGCTTGGTTTTTCGTAATGTTCTCTCTTTCTAAGTTCAGACATAACGCCATCTCTAGCGCATGATCTCTTGAATCTCTTAAGAGCGCTTTCTAAGCTTTCATTTTCTCTTACGATTACTTGTGCCATTCTTGATTCACCTCCTGACTAAAATGAAATAACTCAAGCCGTGAACAGTTATCAAGCCGATAACGCATATATTATACTATCTTTGTCCATAGTGTGCAAGTAATTTTTGCAAGAGTTATTGTTTTTTGTGAGGAGGGCGGGAGAGTGAAACGGCTTGTGAGTTTTTTAGCGGTCTAACAGCCCGCGAGTAAGCCCGTGGTCTTCGATTTTCTCCCGCTAGCAGCAAGGGAAGCCCTGCTAGGAGAACGCCTGCCCGGAAATTCCCCTTGACCCCTGACGAATCAAGCTTTCGGGAGAACGCACCGTTCAAGAGTTCTC
>CALZMV010000160.1 GCA_945788655.1 uncultured Clostridia bacterium
GCTTAAAGCACCACAGTTACACATTGTTGATTTAACCTTTGTCAATGAAAGGTTTACGTTATCGTGAAGTGATCCTGCATATGGAACGTAGGAGTCAACGCCTTCTTCAAACTTCATTCTTGGGTCACCGCCAAGGTCATAACGCTGCCAGTTACGAGCACGGCTTGAACCTTCACCCCAGTATTCCTTAACGTATGAACCGTTAACATTCAGCTTGTTTGTAGGAGATTCGTCAAAACGAGCGAAATATCTTCCCAGCATGATGAAGTCAGCACCCATAGCAAGAGCTAAAGTCATATGATGGTCGTAAACGATACCGCCATCTGAACAGATTGGAATATATACTCCTGTTTCTTCGAAGTATTCATCTCTAGCCTTAGCTACTTCAATTGTAGCTGTAGCCTGTCCACGACCGATACCCTTCTGTTCACGAGTTATACAGATTGAACCGCCGCCGATACCGATCTTAACGAAATCCGCACCTGCTTCAGCGAGATATCTGAAGCCTTCTCCATCTACAACATTACCTGCACCGATTTTAACGTCATCGCCATATCTTTCACGAACCCATGCAATTGTATCTGCCTGCCATTCGCTGTAACCTTCTGAGCTGTCAAGACAAAGAATGTCTGCACCTGCTTCAACAAGAGCAGGAATTCTCTCTTCGTAGTCTCTAGTGTTAACGCCTGCACCTACGATATATCTCTTGTCGCTGTCTAACAGATCGTTAGGGTTTGATTTATGAGAATCATAGTCCTTACGGAAAACAAAGTGTGTAAGTCTCTGATTATCGTCAATAATAGGAAGTGCATTTAGCTTATTTTCCCAAAGAATGTCGTTTGCTTCGCTTAATGAAATACCTGATTTTCCGTAAACCAGCTTTTCAAATGGTGTCATGAATTCGCTGATTTTAGTTTCCGGTGACATGCGGCTTACTCTGTAGTCTCTGCTTGTAACAAGGCCTAAAATCTTGCCCTCAGCAGTACCATCGTCAGTAATAGCAATTGTACTGTGACCCTTTCTTGCCTTAAGTGCAAGCACATCTGCCAGAGTCTGGTCAGGTCTTAAGTTGGAGTCACTTGTTACAAAACCTGCCTTGTGGTTTTTAACTCTTCTAACCATTGCAGCCTGGTTCTCTACTGTCTGTGAGCCATAAATAAAAGAAATTCCACCTTCCTTTGCCAGTGCAATAGCCATTCTGTCATCAGAAACAGCCTGCATGATAGCAGAAACCAATGGAATATTCATAGTAATCTTAGGTTCTTCACCTTTTTTGAATTTTGTAACAGGTGTCTTCAGTGATACATTTTCAACTCTGCATTCCTTGCTGGAAAAGCCAGGTACAAGCAAATACTCATTAAACGTTCTTGATGGTTCTTCGAAAAAATAAGCCATTTATGTGCCTCCTCATATGGTAAAAATATCTATAGCGAGAGTGCCTCAGACAACAAAGCACCCATTTTGTTTTAACGAATATTTTAAACTATTTTCCCTCCTTTTGCAAGTAAAAATCTGTATTCAAAAAAGAAAAAACACTCGCTGTAAAACAACGAGTGTTTGTGTATTAAAATAATTGAGAAAATGAGAATTCGGACTACATCATGCCGCCCATGCCGCCCATCTGTCCTCCCATTGGAGGCATTGCAGCTCCTTCTTCCTTAACATCAACGATGCCTGCTTCAGTAGTAAGAAGCATTGCGGATGCGGAAGAAGCGTTCTGAAGAGCAGATCTTGTTACCTTTGCAGGGTCAACGATACCTGCTTCAATCATGTCAACATATTCTTCTGTTGCAGCGTTGAAGCCAACACCAACTGCGCTCTTCTTAACTTCTGCAACCACTACGCTTCCTTCAAGACCAGCGTTTTCTGCAATCTGGCGAACAGGTTCTTCTAATGCTCTCTTGATAATAGCAGCACCTGTCTTGATATCGCCTGATAATGTTTCAACATATTCTGCAACTGCAGGAATAGCATTTACTAAAGCAACGCCACCACCGGATACGATACCTTCTTCAACAGCAGCCTTTGTTGCGTTTAGAGCGTCTTCAATTCTTAATTTGCGTTCTTTTAATTCAGTTTCAGTTGCTGCACCAACCTGGATTACTGCAACACCACCTGCTAGTTTAGCAAGTCTTTCCTGAAGCTTTTCTTTATCGAATTCGGAAGTGCATTCTTCAATCTGTGCCTTAATGCTGCCGATTCTTGCCTGAACTTCACTGTTATTGCCACCGCCACCAACGATTACAGTGTTGTCCTTGTCAACCTTAACTGTTGCTGCAGTACCAAGCATATCCGCAGTTGCTTCCTTAAGATCATAACCTAATTCAGAAGCAATTACAGTTGCACCTGTTAGTGCTGCAATATCTTCAAGCATTGCTTTTCTTCTTTCACCATATCCAGGAGCCTTAACAGCTACGATGTCTAATACACCTCTTAACTTGTTAACAACTAAAGTTGCAAGAGCATCTCCTTCTACATCTTCAGCGATAACGAGAAGCTTTCTTCCCATCTTCATTACCTGCTCAAGGATTGGTACTAATTCCTGAATATTTGTAATCTTCTTATCTGTGATTAAGATAAGTGGATTTTCTAATACAGCTTCCATCTTTTCTGTGTCGGAAACCATGTATGCACTTAAATATCCTCTGTCGAACTGCATACCTTCAACAACATCTAATGTAGTTCCAA
>CALZMV010000161.1 GCA_945788655.1 uncultured Clostridia bacterium
GGTCCATAGCACCACCCATACCTGCAACCTTCTTGCCAGGTACGATCCAGTTAGCTAAGTCTCCGTTTTCAGCAACTTCCATAGCACCAAGAACTGTTGCTCTTACGTGTCCGCCTCTTACAAGGCCGAAGGATTCAGCTGTGTCGAAGAATTTTGCTCTTGGAAGAGCAGTTACATAAGTACCACCTGAGTTGATGATATCTACGTCTAAGTTTTCTGCAGTTGCAATCTGATCGATACCTGCGAATCCGTTTTCGGAGTGGCAAGTAACCATGATGTCTTCCGGAATGTAGTCAGCAACCATTGTTGGCAGACCGATTCCTAAGTTGATGAAGTCACCATCTCTGAATTCTTTTGCGCATCTCTTTGCGATTCTTGCTTTTAAATCTGCCATTTTTCTTCTCCTTCCACAATTGCATCAACTAATACACCAGCTACAGCAAAGTAATCTGGGTCGATTTCGTTGATTTCAACGATCTTTTCAGGTGCAATAACTGTGTGCTTTGCAGCTCCAGCCATCACATAGTTGAAGTTCTTTGTAGTCTTCTTGCAGTAGTAGTTACCGAACTTGTCAGCAACGGATGCTCTGATGAAAGCATAATCTGCATGTAAAGGCATTTCGAATAAGTACTTCTTACCTTCGATTTCCATTACCTGTTTCTTTCTGCCTAATTCATCAAGTTCTGTTTCCATTGGAGTAGCAACACCTGTTGGAGTTAATACGCCACCAAGACCGTAAGCTGCTGCTCTGATTTTTTCTGCAAGAGTTCCCTGTGGAACTAAAGTATACCTAAGAGTACCTTCTGCAACCTGTTCGTTAATCATTGGGTTAACGCCGATGTGAGAAGCGATTAAATGGTCAACCATGTGGTTTTCTAAAAGCTTACCGATACCTCTAGCTGTCTTTCCTCCGAATTCGCCTGCTGGCTGTCCTGGAGCAAGTCCACCATCATTACCGATAACTGTAAGGTGCTTAACACCCTTTCTTACTAAAGCGTCCATGATAGCTTCTGGAGAACCTGTTCCTAAGAAACCACCAACCATGATAGTCATTCCATCTTTAACGCCTGCTACTGCTTCATCAGCAGTCATAATTTTGTTAATCATGTCTTACAATCCCTTTCTATAAGAATATTATTATTAAAAAGCATAGATTCAGGAAGAATTGAATATTTCTCAAAACCTCGTCACATTATAATACACCAAAAAAAACCATGATGCAAGAAAAAACGTCTATTTTCTAAAAGCAAAGGCGCTGAGCGATATTGCCAGCACCTTTATATTCAGCTTTTAACCAAACTTTTTTCGCTGTGATTATCTGTCAGCGATGTTTGCCTTCTTTTCCCAGCCACGCTTCTGAACTTCCTGCATGATGTAGGACATTACGTGGTCAGCATACTTGCCAGGACCGAAGCCTGCATCGTATCCTAATTCCTGAGCTAATTCGTGGGAAATTCTTGGGCCGCCGCAAGTTAAGATAACCTTGTCACGAAGACCTTCAGCTTCCATTAATTCAGCCATCTTTGTAAGGTTCATGATGTGGATATCCTTCTGAGTTACAGTCTGAGATACTAAAATAGCATCTGCATTTACTTCCTTAGCTTTTGCAATTAAAGCTTCGCAAGGAACCTGTGAACCCATGTTGTATGCTACAACGTTCTTATATCTTTCAAGACCGAAGTGTCCGTGGAAACCCTTCATCTGAATGATAGCATCGATACCTACTGTATGAGCATCGGATTCGATGGATGCACCAACAACTACGATATCTCTGCCGATGTTTTCACCAATCCATTCTCCGCACTGTACTCTGTCGAATACTTCACCTTCAACCTTTGGTACTACGATCTGAGTGTAGTCGATTGTAGGCTGAGCGTTTCCGTATACGTTAAAGAATGTATAACCTGTTGTAAGTTCGCAGTAGTAAGCTACATTTGGTTCTTCTAAACCTAATTTCTTTGCGTACTGCTTAGCACATTCTTCTGCTTCTTCACCGTAAGGTACTGGAAGAGTGAATGCAAGCTGAACTTTACCGTCATTTAATGCGTCGCCGTATGGCTTAACTTTTGTTAAATCTACCTGTGTATTTGCGCATGTTGTCATTGTATTACACCTCCCTATTCGTGATCCATAAATAATGCGATAAATGGATTGAAGTAGTTTTCACCCTTAGTGCAAACGCCTTCAAGACCATGTCCACCGTCGAACGGACGCTTAACTCCGCCGAAGATACCCTTTTCGATAGTTGTAAATAAACCTTCTTTTTCAACTTCAGCAAGAAGTTCATCAGCCTTAGCAAGAACTTCCTGAGCTCTCTTCTGGATGATACCGTCTTTCTTGAATTCGATTTCATCGCCGATGTGTCTGCAGTTGTTGAAGATGTACTGAGCGTTTTCGATAGCTAAGTATCTGTCCTGCATTAATGGAGTGTGAATAGCTTCTGTTAACATACCTGTTAATAGGATTGACTGGTTTGTCCATACAGTTACAAGGTTGAATAATGCATCCTGCAGGTGACCCTTGAAGATGTTACCTGTCATGAACTTTGTAGGAGGCATGTATTTTAATCTTGCCTTAGGGAAGATTTCTCTTGCCATCTGAGCCTGAGACAGTTCAAGAAGGAATCCGTCTTCTGTGTT
>CALZMV010000162.1 GCA_945788655.1 uncultured Clostridia bacterium
ATCGGCTGATGGACGATTTGTAAGCAGATACTCAAGATATTTGTACTGGCTTAAGCCGTAAAGCTTTGCCATTTCCACGATGGTATAGATTCCCATGCTGGCCTCGGCACCTTCAACAGACTTACTGAATAACCAGTTCTTCCTTCCGACCGTAACGGGGCGAATGGAATTCTCGCTTGGATTATTGGAAAGACTGCACCTTCCATCCTCAAGGAATGTGAACATGGCATCATGTCTGTTTCTGATATATGTGATAGCTTTAGATAGTCTGCCGCTTCCGGTAACAGGCTGTGAATCTGCCCACGCCAAGAAAGCCTCAATTACAGGCTTCTCATCTTTGAGTCTGCGAGCATGACGCTGCTTTGGTGAAAGACCCTTTTCTGCGTATTTGCGTTCATACTCGAATAATTTATTGCAGTACATTACGCCCTGTACTGCAGGATGGGTAAGGTCATTGCCCCGTCCACTTGGAATAGCTTCATACAGATATCTTCTGATGTGAGCATAACAGGTACAACGTCTGATATCAGTCAGTCTGTTGTATCCTGAATAGCCGTCACACATGAGATATGTGCCCGGTGCTATGCCATCAAGTAATTTAATCGCTGTATCTCCGGATCTGCTTGGAGAATAGCTGTAATGGACTATCGGAGGAAGTCCGTCCTCACCTGAACGCATAAGCCATACATATGACTTGCTTTCAGGTCGTTTGCCCGGTTCATCTAAAACCTGAATAGGTGTTTCGTCCATCATGATGAAGCTTCTTTCCAGAAGCTTACGATGGAAGTAGTCGGTCATAGGCTTAAAGTACATTTCATTGCACTGAATAGCCCAGCTTGCCATTGAAGTTCGTCCAATCTTCGCACCAAGCTCTTCAAAGCTTTTTTCAAGACGATAGAATGGAACTGACATGGCGAACTTCTGATAGAATGCCCACGCTGCAAGAGATGGTGAAACATAGCTTCCTTCAATCAGAGCCTTTGGAGCCCTGTCGTCCTTGATAAACTGAGGGTCTTCTGTATCCTTGCAGGCAGGACAGCCATATGTAGTAGCAACATATTCAATCATGTACATTTCAGGTTTAACATGTACTACTTCGCGGCGTATCACTTCAGTGCCTATCGGCTGCATAAGTGCAGAACATACAGGACATTCCTTTTCTTCGTCGCTTAGAGTATCGACAACGAATTGCTTTACAGGTATGTCCTTGAACTGTTCTTTCAAAGAAGGTTTCTTTTTTCTGGACTTCTTGTATGTTACCTCGATGTATTCCGGTTCTATGATTTCTGGAATAGGTTCAGGTTCATTTTCAAACTCGTTAAAGAAGTCTAGCTGATTAGGATTATCAATTACAGTGCGTTCTTTGGAGGCACCATAAAGCTTCTTTCTAAGAAGAGTCAGCTCGGCTTTCATCTCAGCTAAGGCATTATCCTTCTCAGAAAGCAACTTGTTCTGAAGATCGATAGTCTGATTTAATCGCTCAATTGTCGTATTCAGCTTGATAATCATGTCCTTGAGTTCTCTGAACTGGACATCGCTTACTGACTGTGACATGTTGCTAAAACTCCTTTTCTCTTACATATATTCTACCATATTTTGCATAACAAAAAAAGAGAAAAGTGCTTGAAATTGCAATGTTTTTAGCATCTTAAATCACAGATTCTGCGGTATTTTCAAGGCCTTCGGCTGTTCAATCTCAAGTCCTGACATTAGCCAGTCAAGCTGCTGCCAGGTAATGGATTTAACCTCAGATGTATTTCTGGGCCAGCGAAATCTTCCTTGAACATCCGCGTTCAGGCGTTTGTAAAGGAGTACATAGCCATCCTGTTCTCTCAGGAGAATTTTTATTCGATCGGCACGTCTTCCACAAAAGAGATATATGGAAAACCTGTCAGGTTCTTCATGGAGCTTGTCTATGACTAAGGCATAGAGACCATCTATTGATTTCCTCATGTCCGTGAATCCCGTGATGATATATATGTTGGTCGCAAGTGATATATCTCCAATCATTTTGTCCCTCCAAGCTGGTTTAATACAACGCTTAGCAGCTGCGGATTTATGTGATTGGTAATACGAATGATGGAACCGTTTGAACAGATTTCCATCACAGGTTCGGGATAATTACTGTTACCTTCATAAAAGGAGGATGCAGTAGAAGAACTACTTGAATCAAATGAAACAGACTCAGCAGGTGTATCAGGAAGTATTTCAAGTTTAACAACTTCCTGCTTAACAGCCTTATGTTTTGAAGTTCTTCCCGTTGGTTCAGGTATGTTAGGATAACCCTGCTTTCGAAATCTGGCAATCCAGTTGTAAAAGGTGCCGGGATGAATATCATGTTCCTTGCACCACTGATAGTCGGTAAGGCCGCTGCTGCGGCATTCCATGACAAGCTCAAAGCGTTGCTCTGGAGTAAGTGATCGTGTATTTCTCATTAGATAACCTCTCATTCAGTTAGAGTAAGATGCTAGCACTCGCATTTCAAAATAGAGTAAAATGCTTGCATCTGCTACATCTAATTATGAGGCCTCTATTGATGATTTACAATCCACCCTCAAATTAGGCGCTTACGTTCTTTATATTTGAAATTCTGATATGAATTCCTTTGCAGCAGGGGAAAGCCAC
>CALZMV010000163.1 GCA_945788655.1 uncultured Clostridia bacterium
TGTTATAATCACCCATACAGATTTTTTCACCTGTTAGTGGAAAAAGGCAGATGCCCAGCTGATTTGGATCCACGTTCCCCAGCTCAGGAATATATGTCGCAACGTTCCCCTCTGGAATTATTTTTCTCGCTTCTGCCATAGCACTGCTGATAATTACTTTAGTTTTATCTGCTTCTGTCAGTTCGCGGTATCTGTCAATTATGTTATTCATGGCGTTTCCTTTCTGCACCTTATCATATATTAGCCTTAATCATATCATATCATTTAATTTCTTCAACTTAATTTTTATAATAAAATATAAAAGCACCGGTCAATTTCGAGCCGATGCTTTATTATTAGCTATTTACTTATCAAATATGACTATTTAGTTATTTCCTGTTTTCTTTCTTCAATTTTACATCGAAAATGAAGTATAAAGCAACACCCATGAGAGGAACTATCAATCCTACAATAGCTGTCTTAGGGTCTTCCATTAATGTATTAATCATAAGAGCTGCAAAAATAACAACTGCGATTATTACTGAAACAGGATAGAACCAAGCTTTGTAAGGTCTCTCCATGTCAGGGAATTTCTTTCTGTAAACGATAACAGCCAGAACTACCAATGTGTTGTAAACCATTCCTGAGAATACAACATAGTTGGTTAAATCATTGAGAGAGTTGAAAACAACAAGAACAATTGCGATAATAGCCTGAACTATAAGTGCATTTACAGGAACATTTGTCTTAGGGTGTAGAACAGCCTGACTCTTGAAGAAGTGACCATCTTTAGCCATTTCATAGTAATATCTTGGGAATGCCAGAATCATACCGTTAAGAGCACCAAAGATTGCAATAGCCATAGTTGCAAGTACGATTGTACCGCCAATGTTGCCAAACACTCTCTTTGCTACTTCTGTACCTAAGTAAAGGTTTCCGTCTCCAATCATTGCTACGATTTCTTCATGAGGAAGAACTCTGTAGATTGCAAAGTTGAACAATGTGTAAATTACTGTAATTACACCGATACCTCCGATAAGAGCAAGAGGAATGTTCTTACCAGGATTTTTTACTTCTTCAGCAACGCAGTTAAGGTTTGTCCATCCTTCATATGCCCATAATGTTGCAACTGTTGCGAATGCAATCATTCCGATTACAGAACCGAATGTTGCCCCGCCAGTTCCCTCAAATGCAGATGCAAATGAAAGATCAACATGCTGTTTACCAAAGATTAAAGCGCCTCCAATAATTATTATGATTGGGATAAGCTTTGCAGCCATTGACACAGATTGAAGAATGTTTGCCTGCTTAACTCCTAGGCAATTGTAAGCAGTTAATAAAACTATTAGTGCAATGGCGATAACCTTTACAGTTAATCCATCCAGATTAAATGCTGTAGGAAGCGCAATTGCAAGTGCAGAAATTGAACCTGCACCTGAAAGCAGCCAGCTTGTAAATCCAAAGGAATAACCTACTGCTGGATGATATGCAACGTTCATGTAGTGAACCATGCCGCCGGCTTTAGAGTCTGCTGCACCTAATTCTGCAAAACATAAACCGCCTAAAATGGATACAATACCGCCAACAATCCAACACAAAAGTGCCATACCAAGATTCATATTTGTTCTTTCAAGAACATATGAACCCAGATAGAAGATACCGGAACCAATCATAATGCCGCCGATTACACTGATTCCACCAAATAAACCGATTTCTTTTTTAAATTCGCCCGTCTGAGCTTTCTTATTGTCAGTCATTTGTCTTTCCTCCTTCTTAAATTTCTATGAAAAAAATCATTACACAAATTGTAAAAGCAATTAATGTGCCAACTAAACATGTCTCAATACTTTTCCTGCCCTTGCACCGGTGTGTTTGCCATCAAGTGCAGTCAGCATCCCATTTACGTACACGCGTTTGATTCCTTCACAAGGCTGCTTGGGATTATCATAAGTTGGAGAGTCATTAATTTTGCCAAAATCAAACAATACCAGATCCGCCCACATTCCTTCCATAATAAAGCCCCTGTCAACAAGACCCATCCTTTTTGCAGGCATTCCGGTCATCTTTTGTATTGCTTTTTCCAAAGAAAACAGTTTTCTGTCACGGCAGTAATGTGAAATAACTCTTGGGAAGGTTCCAAAGTTTCTAGGATGCGGTATGCCGCCAAAATCAAGGTCCATAGCTTCTCCATCAGAGCCTATCACACCAAAATCCTGACTCATGATATATTCAATATCCTCTTCGCACATTCCATAATTGACTTCATTTACACGACCTTCTGTGGCAAGAATTAAATCAAAACATGCTTCAGCAGGATCTTTCCCCAGAATATCTGCAATTTCTATTATGTTCTTTCCAACAGCCCACTGGTTTTCATCGCCATGAGCATAAGATATGTAAATATCACCCCAACGTCCCACATGACTGTCGTTTGCCTCTTTAACAAGCTTTTCTCTGGTTTTAGGATTTCTTAAATTTTCAAAGAGTTTTTCCTGACCACCTTCAAATGCCCAACCTGAAACATTTGAGTCAAGGCTTGTAGCTGACGCACTGTAAGGATACTGGTCAAAGGCTATTTTTACGCCACGTTCTCTGGCCTCTTT
>CALZMV010000164.1 GCA_945788655.1 uncultured Clostridia bacterium
GAAACGATTTCTGCAATCTTTTCAGGATAGTTCTTGCCACAAGCAATGTAGTCTAAGAAGAACAGTGGCTTTGCTCCGCAGCAGATGATGTCGTTTACACACATAGCAACGCAGTCAATACCTACTGTATCGTGCTTGTCCATAAGAAATGCCATCTTTAGTTTTGTACCAACACCGTCTGTTCCGCTTACAAGTACAGGCTTTGTGATATCAGTCATATCAAGTTCAAATAAACCGCCAAAACCACCTATATCTTCGCTCTTGCCGTTTACCATTGTTCTTGCTATGTGCTGTTTCATTAGTTCAACTGCTCTGTAACCGGCAGTAATGTCAACGCCTGCTGCTGCATAGCTGTCTGATTTTGAATTCTTATGCATCATTTCTATTCCTTTCCATTCCAACAATAAGTGCAGAGTTTACATGGTTCAAGTCCGATAGCTTCGATTACACCTTCAAGAGTCTGGAATTCTAAAGAATCGAAGTTGAACTGCTCTGCAATTACTTTTCTCAGTGCTTTACCACGTTCTGTATTTGAATCGCTATATTCGTCAATATATTTTTGTCCTTCATCGCCTTCCAGGTCCTGAATAACTCTTCTCGCCAGAAGTTCCATATCGCTTCTTGAAGTAGAGAAATTCAGATATTTACAGCCGTACATGATTGGAGGGCATGCTGAACGCATATGTACAGATTTTGCACCGTTTTCATATAAAAATTCTACGGTTTCGCCAAGCTGAGTTCCTCTTACTATTGAGTCATCTACAAAGAGAAGATCCTTGCCCTCAATGAGTTCATGAACAGGAATCTGTTTCATCTTGGCAACCTTGTTTCTTTCCTTCTGATTAGCCGGTGTAAAGCTTCTAGGCCATGTAGGTGTATATTTGATGAAAGGTCTTGCAAAACCTATTTTACTCTTAGCTGCATATCCCATAGCATGAGGTGTACCGGAGTCAGGAATTCCGCAAACATAGTCAAGTTTCGGCATTGTTCCTGCTTCCATTTCGTTGGCAGCCATGATTTTACCATTTCTGTATCTCATGGTCTCTACGTTGACTCCCTCATATCTGGAAGTCGGATATCCGTAATATGACCACAGGAATGCACATATTCTCATCTCCTGGCCAGGAGCTGCAAGCTGAGTAATCTTATCCGGTGACAATTCAATTATTTCTGCCGGACCAAGTTCATATTCGTCAGCATAGTCAAGCTTGCTGTAAGCGAATGATTCAAAGGATACACAGTATCCATCTTCTCCCTTTCCTATTAGAATAGGAAGTCTGCCCATCTTATCTCTGGCTGCGATTAAGTTACCATCTTCCTTTAAAATCAATATAGAACATGTTCCATCGATCATGTCCTGCACATATCTGATGCCTTCTACAAAATCACTTTTCTGGCTAATCATAGCTGCAACCAGTTCTGTTGAGTTGATTTTGCCACCTGTCATAGCATCAAAATGACCTCCGCTTTCGCTGAGGTGCTTTTCAATTAGCTCATCTAAATTGTTTATCTTTGCCACCATACATAGGGCAAAAGTACCTAAATGAGAACGAATCAAAAGAGGCTGAGGATCTGTATCGCTGATGCAGCCGATTGCCGCTTTGCCCTTCATCTCATTCAGGATGTTTTCAAACTTTGTTCTAAAAGGAGAGTTTTCAATATTATGAATTTCTCTCTGCAGACCGATTTTTTCATCGTATGCTGCCATGCCGGCACGGCGTGTTCCAAGGTGTGAATGATAATCAGTACCGAAGAACACGTCTACCATGCAATCACTTTTAGATGTAACTCCGAAGAATCCACCCATTAGTATCCTCCTTTAGCTTATGCAAAGAAAAGTTCTGAAAGTGTCATTGGATCGATATATTCTCCATCCTTGTAAACACGCATGTTACCGGAAGCGATTTCGTCGATAAGCATTACTTTGCCATCTGCATCATAGCCGAATTCGAACTTGATGTCATATAATACAAGACCCTTTTCCTTTAAGTCATCAGCAACAATCTGAGTAATCTGCTGAGTCATAACCTTGATGTCGTCATACTGTTCTTCTGTCATAACTCCAAGAGCTACTAAACCGTCCTTAGTTACTAATGGATCGCCTAAAGCATCGTTCTTGAATGTAGTTTCTACGTATGCAGGAAGATCAGCACCTTCTTCAATGTATTCACCATAACGGCGGAAGAAGCTTCCTACTGCTTTGTGACGGCAGATAACTTCAAGACCGTGTCCGAAAACTTTACCAGGAAGAACTTCCATAGTTGTATTTTCAAGGTCAGCATTAACATAGTGAGTTCTGATTCCTGCTGCATTTACCTTTTCGAAGAAATAAATTGACATACGAAGGTTTACATCACCAACTCCGTCGATTGTTAATCCAACTGAGTTTTCACCTGGGTCAAAAACGCCATCCTTACCTGTGCAGTCATCTTTAAACTTTAATAAGTAGTTACCATTTTCTAATTCAAATACGTTTTTAGTTTTTCCTGTGTAGATTAGTTTCATTTTT